>NZ_JBHUAD010000417.1:0-1012 GCF_042789955.1 Oerskovia sp. NPDC056781 | reverse complement strand
ATTCTTCATAGGATGTAGCCATGAGCCAACCGAGCCAGCAGCCGAACTTCGACGTGCGTGGTGCCGTCGACCTGTCGTCCCTGAACCGTCCGACGGCCCCTCCGCCCGGCGCTCCTGGTGGCGCGCCCGAGGCCGGTGGCTACGTCGTGGACGTGACGGAGGAGTCGTTCCCGCAGCTCGTGCAGGACTCGACGCAGTACCCCGTCGTGGTCCTGCTCTGGATCCCGACGGACCAGGCGAACGCGCAGCTCGGCACCGAGCTCGGCGCGATCGCCGAGGAGTTCGCCGGGCGATTCCTCCTGGGCCGGGTCGACGCGCAGACGTACCCGCAGATCGCGGCCGCCTTCCAGGTCGAGAGCGTCCCGACCGTCGTCGCGATCGTCGGCGGCCAGCCGGTCCCGCTGTTCCAGGGTGCGGCCGCGGGGGACCAGGTCCGCGCGGTCCTGCAGCAGGTGCTGCAGATCGCCGAGGGCAACGGCGTCACGGGTCGTGCGCCCGCGCAAGGCGTCCCGGCGGAGGCTGACGCGGCCGCCGAGGCCCCGGCTCCCGAGCCCGAGCTGCCGCCGCTGCACCAGGAGGCGTACGACGCGATCGAGCGCGACGACTTCGACGCGGCCGTCGCGGCGTACGAGAAGGCCATCAAGCAGGACCCGCGCGACCATCTCGCGACGGCCGGTCTCGCACAGGTGGGGCTGCTGCGCCGCACGCGCGACCTGGACCTGCAGGCCACGCGTGATGCCGCGGCGTCCCGGCCCACCGATCTCCAGGCGCAGCTCGACGTCGCGGACCTGGACGTCCTCGGGGGCAAGATCGAGGACGCGTTCGGTCGCCTGCTCGACCTGCTGCCCGGGTCGAGCGCCGAGGACAAGGAGACGCTGCGCCGTCGGCTCGTCGACTACTTCGAGATCCTCGGCCCCGCCGACCCCCGGGTCGGCAAGGCACGCCAGCTCCTGGCGATCAACCTGTACTGACTCCCGCGAACCACGCACGACGGCGGCCGGCCACCTCGCAC
>NZ_JBHUAD010000416.1:0-1066 GCF_042789955.1 Oerskovia sp. NPDC056781 | reverse complement strand
GCGGGACGCCGGCCTTCGTCGTCCGGGGAGTGGCCCGACCCCGCGGGTGGCGCCGCCTCTGCTGGCCGGTCTACTGCGACTGCACCGGCGTCAGCACGGGGGCCTTGGGCTCGCGCAGGTCGCCCGAGGAGTGGCCCCGGAGGCGCCGCGTCGCCCACGGGTAGACGTGCACCCGCACCCACTCGGCGTTCTGCCGCGCACGGTCGAGAAGGGGGGCGGGGGGAAGCGGGGACAACGGGTCGTCCCACGCGACGTCGTCGGGCGCCTGGCCGAGGCCCACGAGTGCGGCCTGGGCCACGCGCCGGTGCCCGTCGGGCGTGAGGTGGATGCGGTCGTCGGACCACATGCGCCAGTCGTGCAGTGATGCCATGCCCCACAGGTCGAGGACGTGCGCGCCGTGGCGGCGCGCGATCGACCAGATGTGGGCGTTGAACACGCCCACCCGGCCGCGCGTGAGGCCCACGAGGGGCGAGCCCGAGGTGTCGAAGCCCGTGCCCAGCAGGACGTCGATGCCCTCGGCGCGCAGGCGCCCGACGGCGTGGTCCAGGTTGCGGGCCAGGCGGTCGACGTCGGCCGCGGGGCGCAGGATGTCGTTGCCGCCGCCGATGAGGCTCACCAGGTCGGGCTTGAGCGCGAGCGCTGCCGGGACCTGCTCGGAGAGGATCGAGCGCAGGAGTCGGCCGCGGATCGCGAGGTTGGCGTACTCGAGCGGGGCCTCGCCCGCGGCGCTGCGGCGCGTCGACAGGTGCCCTGCGAGGAGGTCGGCCCAGCCGCGCTGGCGGTCCGGGTCGTTCGGGTAGGGGTCCCAGAGTCCTTCCGTGAACGAGTCGCCGATCGCGACGTAGCTGGCCCAGCGGGGCGCGTTGTCTCTGTCCGGGTGCGAGGTGGTCACCGGTCCATTGTGTGACACGGGCCGCGCTGCGTCCCGGGGATTCCCGCCCGACGTCGGAGCGCGGCCCGGGCGGGCCGGTGCGGACCCGTGGTGCGCTCGCCCGTACCCCGTCGAGGGGGGGGGGGGGGGGGGGTGTGGGGCGCGGGGGGGGGGGCCGACGAGTGCGAGTGGCTG
>NZ_JBHUAD010000415.1:0-1073 GCF_042789955.1 Oerskovia sp. NPDC056781 | reverse complement strand
TCGCCGAGTGTGCACTTCGGGTCGTTCGTGGGCCCTCTGGGCAGCCCGAAGTGCACACTCGGCGGTCCGCACCCGCGGGCCCGACGGCGGAGCGTGCCCGGGCGCACGGGTGCGCTCCGCCGTCGGGCGGCCTAGTGCTGCACCGGCTCCGCATGATGGTCGAGGTCGTGGGTGTCCTGCGCGTCCCGGTCCGCGCGGACGTTGACCTTCCCGGCGGTCCAGTACCCGACGACCTGGTGCCGGTCGCGGGCCATGCCCCACGCGGACCGGAGCGTGCGGCGGATGTCGCGGCTCGCGGCGCTCTCGCACGCGACCCACGCGTAGCCCGGGGTCTCCGGGACGGGCAGCGCGCGCACCGCCTCGACGAGCGCCGTTCCCGGGCGCGCACCCTCCGGGGTCACGAGCCACGTGTAGGTCACGTCCCCGCGGGTCTCGAGCTCCTGACGGTCCTCGGGCGTCGGCACCTCCACGATCGCGTGCGCGACGCCGCCCGGCGGGAGCTCCTCGACGATGCGCCCGAGCCCGGGCAGACCGGTCGGGTCGGCGACGAGCAGACGCCACCCGGCGTCGGCCGGGGCGTCGTAGTAGCTGCGTGACTCGCCTCCTGCGAACACGCCGAGGACGTGGCCCGGCTCGGCGCGCTCGGCCCAGTCGGACGCGAGGCCGCCCGGGTGCACGGCGAGGTCGACCACGATCGTCCGTCCCTCGTCGTGCACCCGGCGGGCCGTGTAGTGGCGCCACGGCGGCTCGGTGCCCTCGACGGGCACGACCCCGTAGTCGTCCTGGTTGAAGAAGGCGATCTCGGCGACGGTCCGGCCGGGGGAGGGGAACGCGAGGTCGATGCGCTCGTCGCCCTGACCGTCGGTCGTCCACCTCCAGTCGCCGACGACCTCGAGGTGGACACGGACCATGTGCGGCGTGATGCGCGTCGCCGTGACGACGCGGGCCGGGAAGCAGGGGGAAGCCATCCGGCCACGGTAGGCCGGGTCAGGGGGGCCTGTGGGGACAGGGTGTACCGCGAACCGGCCAACGCAGAACGTCGACGACCCCGGGCGCTCGGTGAGCACCCGGGG
>NZ_JBHUAD010000414.1:0-1077 GCF_042789955.1 Oerskovia sp. NPDC056781 | reverse complement strand
CTCGAGGCCGATGCTGCCGCGGGCTCGTCGGCCTCGGCGGTCGCGTCGGGCGACATCCGCGCGGTCGGCTTCACGTCGAGCGCGCCGCAGTACGCGGCCGCGGGCGCCGAGCCGGGCGACGGTCGGATCGGCATCGGCGTGGCCATGGACGGCGACTGGGCCTCGCTCGGAGCTGTCATGTTCCCGTCGGTCGAGACCGACGTGGACGGCGACGGCTCGGCCGAGTTCGAGACCGTGGTCCGCAAGTACAACGAGTCGGACCTGACCCTGGCGACCACGTACACGCTCAAGGACTGGACCGGTCCCGACGGCGTGGAGTACGGGGCGGGCGAGGGCGTGCTGCTCGAGCCGGTCAACTCGGTCTGGGCGGACGTCGACACGTCGGTCTTCGACAGCAACGTGCTCGTCGTGCCGATCGCGATCGGCGAGCTCGGCATCGAGCCGGGTACGGTGCCGTCGTTCACGGTCGCGACGTACTCGTACTACGGCACGCAGCCCGACCAGTCGATCGACCGGGTCGGCCCGTTCACGGGCGACCCGTACGACCCCGCGTACTGGTTCAGCGGCGGTGGGCAGCTCCTGTTCGTGGGCGCCGACGACGCCCCGGTCACGGTCAACCGGTCCGCTGCCGCGGCCGGGGCCGGGACGGGCGAGCTGCTCCTGCTGCACCTGCACAACGCGAGCGCGGGCAAGCGCTGGCAGACGGTCGGTGTCCGGAACCTCGACGCGTCGGTCGAGCTCACGGTCACGGCGCAGTCACGTTGCGTCGCGGGCAAGGCGCAGGTCGCGGTCCGGGCGGTCAACGACGGCGACCTGAAGGCCGACGTCGTGGTCGAGACACCGTTCGGGACCAAGTCGTTCAAGAACGTCGCGCCGGGCAAGTCGGCCTCGCAGTCGTTCAGCTCGCGGGCGACCGCGATCGACGCCGGTGCGGCGACGGTCACGGGCACCGCGATCGTCGAGGGCGTCACGGTCACGACGCCCTATGAAGCCGGGTACGAGGCGATCAGCTGCGGCTGACGCCTCGACCAGCCGGGCCTCGTCAGGACGGGAGCGTGCATGGGGCCGCTCCCGTCC
>NZ_JBHUAD010000413.1:0-1077 GCF_042789955.1 Oerskovia sp. NPDC056781 | reverse complement strand
GCCCCGGAATCGAGCGATTCAGGGGCGTCTACTCACTTCTCGGCGGGGCCCGGGACTGCGCGAGAGCGGAGCAGGGCGGCAACGCGCGCCACGAGACGCGACGGGTGGCGGTAGACGTCGTCGGACGTGGCGACCACGGTCCGCCACCCGAGGTCCTCGAGCCACTGCCTCTTCGCGACGTCCCGGCGCCAGGTCCGGGCATCGGTGCGGTGCACGTCGCCGTCGTACTCGATCGCGACCCTCTCGGCGACGTAGACCATGTCAGGCAGGGCGACGAAGCGGCCTGTGCCGTCGACGACCGGGACGTTGACCTGAGGGCACGGCAGGCCCGCGCGGACGAGCAGGAGCCGGGTTCGTGTCTCCATGGGAGAGTCGGTCCCGGTGCGGAGGTCGTCAAGGGCGGTCCGCATCCGTGCGACTCCGCGTGCACCAGCCGGAGTGCCGCGAACGGTCTCCCGCAGCTGCCCGAGCGTCGAGGCCGGGGACGTGCGGCGCAACAGCGAGTCCCCGAGCACCACGAGCTCGTCGAGAGGCAGGGTTCCGGCGAGCTGTCGCCACGCGTGCTCGGGGGTGACGACCAGCAGCCCGTCCTGGAGCCGCACCGGCAGCAGGTCGGCGTCGTGCGTGTGGGCCACGTATCCGGTGCGACGCGGGACGACGGCACTGCTGGGGACGCTCAGGTGCACGCGGTCGTCGCGTGCGACCTGCCAGGGGAGGTCGACGCCGTGAAGACGGAGTGCGCTGCCGTGACTGATCGCCGAGCCCAGGGGCGCGGATCGCATCACGGCGGCGGCCCTGACGGAGAGCACGTTGGCATGCTCTGCCGCGACGCGCAGGCCTCGGGTGGGGATCGCGAGGCGTGGGTGTCGCAGCATCTTCGGGGAGAGCCCGCAGGCTCGCCCCTCGGCCACGGTGAACGGTTCGTCGGTGCGCATGCGGGCACTGTGCCGCGCCGCGGGCGGGGGTGAGGGGCTGGAGAGGGCGACCTGTGGAAACCGCCACCGGGGACGCCGTTGTGGACACGAGCCCGACTCGCCGAGAAGTGAGTAGACGCCCCTGGATCGCGCGAGCCAGGGG
>NZ_JBHUAD010000412.1:0-1098 GCF_042789955.1 Oerskovia sp. NPDC056781 | reverse complement strand
CGTCCCTACCCTGAGACGGACGCCATCCGCATGCTCGGGCGACGCCATCCGCATGCTCGGCGAGGGGACCGTACGGTCCGACCGGCCGACCGTCACCCACCCCGACGATCGCGACGACCGTCCGCACCCGGCCGCCCGGGGCCGAGCGGCGCCGTCGGGCCGCTCAGCCCAGGCGCGAGCGCAGCCAGGCGATGTCCGGGCCCATGTCGCCGTGCGTCTCGCAGATCACGGGCGCCCCGGCCGAGGCGATGACCGCGACCAGCTCGTCGGGCGGGATGAGCCCGTCGCCGAAGTGGGCGTGCCGGTCGGCGCCCGAGTCGAACGTGTCCCGGCTGTCGTTCGCGTGCACCAGGTCGATGCGGCCCGTCACGGCGCGGACCTGGTCCGCGGCGGTGCTCAGGTCGATCCCGCCCGCCCAGGCGTGGCACGTGTCGAGCGTGAAGCCGACCTCGTCGCCGCCCTCCGCGGCCCCGATCGCGTCCCACAGCCGCCCGATGCTCTCGATGGTGCGCGCCATCGACTTCGCGCCGCCCGCGGTGTTCTCGATCAGGACGGGCACCTTGGCGTCGAGCGCGTCGATCGCCTTGCGCCAGTTGTCGTAGCCGACCGCGACGTCGTCGGTCGCGGTCACGTGGCCGCCGTGGACGATCACGCCCTTGGCGCCGATCTCCGCCGCACCGTCGACGATCTTCTGGAGCGACTTGCGGCTCGGGATCCGGATGCGGTTGTTGGTGCTCGCGACGTTGATGACGTACGGCGCGTGCACGTACAGGTCGAGGTCCGCGGCCGCGGCGTCTGCGCGCAGGGCCTCGGCGCCGCCGGGGTACGTGAACTCGGCGCCCTTCCAGCCCTGGGGGTCGCCCAGGAAGACCTGGGCCTGGTCGGCGCCGATCGCTCGTGCCTGGTTGACGGCGTCGGCCTGGTCGACGTGTGCTCCGATACGCATGAGGCCCACGCTACGGGCAGCCGGGGGCGCTCGGCTCGGCGGGGGAGGAGACGAGTCGCCGAGTGTGCACTTCGGGGGGGGTACCGCGGGCCACGACAGACCCCCAACCCCCACAACGCCGCCGAGACCCGCCGCGGGGCGCGCCCGGCCCC
>NZ_JBHUAD010000411.1:0-1118 GCF_042789955.1 Oerskovia sp. NPDC056781 | reverse complement strand
GGGCTTTCGGCTGGTCGTGAGGAAGATCAGGTCAGGACGCGACGGGAGCTCCGGGAGACGTGTCCCGGGGCTCCGCACGGCCCGACGGCGAAGGCTGGGCGCGGGTACGTCCACCGCGCCGTCGGTCAGCCCTTGTCGACGCCCTCGGCGTTCTCGCTCGCAGCACCCAGAAGTGCACGAACCTCGGACTCGCGATAGCGACGATGCCCCCCGAGGGTCCGGATCGACGACAGCTTGCCGGCCTTGGCCCAGCGAGTGACGGTCTTGGGATCGACGCGGAACAGGCTCGCGACCTCGGCCGGTGTGAGCAGAACTTCGGACTCTCCATGGACGGACATCACTGCACCTCCTCCTAGCGACTGGCTGGTCCGACGGTGACGTCGGAACGCGACGACAGCGCTGCGCTAGCCCTTCCATTGTCGCAGCATGAGGATTTTGGGCGACTTGGCGGACAGGGTGAATTAGGCGGGGTATGGGTGGTACAGGTGTTTCGGACCGAGATCCGGGCGTGTCGCGCGGCCGCCAGACGCGGCCCCGGACCGCTCCGTAGACCCCCCGTCGGCGACCCGGCGGCCACCCGTCAAGGCCTCGTTGTGTGGAGACAGTGTGACAAGCCCCCCGATCGGGGGACCCGAGTGGCTGGAATGCATCCGGAGCATGTACCGTTGGACTCTGAACAGACGAAACAACACTCCCGGGGCCGCACGTCTGAGTACGTTGCCGCCCCGCTTCTACGTTGAGGGGGTCGGAGCCATGGGCCGCGGCCGTCAGAAGGCTAAGCAGACCAAGGTCGCTCGTGCGCTGAAGTACTACAGCCCCGAGACGAACTACCAAGCTCTCGAACAAGAGCTCACTGGTCATAGCCACACGGATCTCGCGACAGATCCTCGCTACGGAGCGAGGTCTTCCGAGGACAACAACGGAGACTACGACCAGCCGTTCACCGGCTGGTCCGACGACCGCTGACACGATCTCACCCTCTTCCTGCGACCTACGGGCCCCAGGTGGTCCGTGAGTCGACAGATCGCGAGTCCGTCGATCGACGACCGACCCGCGAGTCTGATCCTCGTACGACGAAGGCGCGCCCCGCGCTTCAGGCCTAGGCCTGAGCTGCCGGG
>NZ_JBHUAD010000410.1:0-1148 GCF_042789955.1 Oerskovia sp. NPDC056781 | reverse complement strand
GAGACCGCCCGGGCCCTTCGTCGTGAAGGACTACTTCGAGTGCTTGTTGCCGCTCAGCGCGTCGATCGCGCTGCGCACGCGGCGCGCACCGACCGCGAGCTGCACGTCGCGGTACTGGTTCGCACGGTGGATCTGGCCCTTGAGGTCCGAGCCGGACGGCCGGTGGTGCAGGTCGCACGGCACCTCGACCGCGACGTACCCCTTGCGGAGCAGGTCGATCGTCAGGCCGGTCTCGACGCCCCAGCCGCGCGCGAGCGGCGTCGCGGCCTCGAAGGCCTCCCGTGTCAGGCAGCGCATGCCGGACAACGGCTGCGTGGGCGTCCACCCTGTCATCGACTGGATCGCGCGGCGCGCGGCGCCCACCACGATGCCGCGGCCACCCGCGCCGGGCTGCGGCGGGAGCAGGGCGATCGACATGTCCGCGGCACCGTTGAGCACCGGGTCGACGAGGGGCGACGTGTTGACGGCCGTCTCCCCCAGGTCGCCGTCGATGAAGAGCAGGAGGCGCGCGGGCCGGTCGGCGACGTCGCGCATCGCGACGACCGCGGCGCCTGTCTCCATGGCTGCGGCCTTGCCGCGGTTGTGCGAGTGACGCACGACGACGGCGCCCGCCTCGCGCGCGACGTGCTGGGTGCTGTCCTCGCTGCCGTCGTCCACGACCAGGACCAGGTCCACGTGGGGGATCGCCTTGGCCGCGCGGACGGTCGCCGCGATGCGGCGCGCCTCGTCCTTGGCGGGGATGATCACCGCCACACGCTGCTTCTGCCGTCCGCCGCCTGCGAGCGGCGCGGGACGCGGGGTCTTGGCCACCGGGAGCGCGTGCGTCCCGTTCGCGGGGACGCCGACGGTCTCGCCGGTGGTTCCGGTGGTGGTGTTCTTTCCTGACTCGGTCGACCGATGGTCCGCGTTCACGCCGTCCAGCCTAGTAGTGCAAAGAGTTTCCCGCAGTTTGCCACACTCTTGGTGGCAAAGTCACGGCCGCCCCCGGTAACGGTGTGCCCGGGTTCTTGACGAGGTATTGCTGCCTGCGCCCGCTCGGCGGTCGGTCGCGACGTCGCGACCGTGCCGAGAGCACGCACCCTCGGGGCGTGCCCGGGGTGACGCCGGAGAGCGTAGGTGAAGGGGGCGTCAGCACCCGGGCGCCGTAC
>NZ_JBHUAD010000409.1:0-1152 GCF_042789955.1 Oerskovia sp. NPDC056781 | reverse complement strand
GGTGCGGGGCCCCTCTCGTCGTGCGGCGGCCGCGCGGCCGTTCCGTGTCAGCGGTCGCGGCCCGCCATCGGGACGAAGCAGCCGAGGGTCACCATGAGGAGACCGGCGGAGAAGATCAGCGCGTGGTTCGACTCGACCGTGAAGGCCCACCCGAAGGCGACCATCCCGCCCACGAACAGGACCATCGCCACGAGGAAGCGGGCGACGGCCCCGGCTCGCTCGGTGGCCTCGTTGCGCTGCGTCGTCTGGCTGCTCATGCTCTTCGCTCCGTACTGGTCGTGGGGTCACGCGTGGTTCCCGCGGGCGCGGGACAGGTCTGCCCGACGACGGCACGCACGCGAGGCGTCAGGCCGTCAGTCCAGGTAGTGCTCCACCGTACCGGCATCCCGGATCGACGCGGCATCCGGGTCGCTGCCGAACTCGCGGGCAGCGTCGCGCTGACGCAGCAGGTCCCAGCACTGGTCGAGCTCGGTCTCGATCGCGCGCAGGCGCGTGTGCTCCTCCGACGCCGTGATCTCCCCGTCGGCGAGCTCGTCGCGCAGCCTGCGCTCCTCCGCCACCAGGTCGCTGATGTACTGCCGGATGCCTCGGTCCTCAGCCATTCCTCCACGGTACGACCGACCGGGCGCGTGAGCGCGCGATGCCACCGCTCGGGGGCCCTCGCAAGCGGAAGACCGCGAAACGTGACGTGTCCGACGTTCGGTGCCTTTCGGCGTGCGAGCGGCCCGAGCCGGTGTCAAGGTAGGGACTCACCGGCCAATAAGGCACATACGGGACAAAAGGAGAATGACATGGGTTTCCTCGCATTCATCGTTCTGGGACTGCTCGCCGGACTCATCGCTCGCGCCATCCTCCCGGGCAAGCAGACCGGGTCGATCCTGATGACGATCCTCCTCGGGATCCTCGGCGCGCTGCTCGGCGGCTGGCTCGGGAGCGTCCTGTTCTCGGCTCCGCTCGAGGAGTTCTTCTCGATCCAGACGTGGCTGCTCGCGATCGTGGGCTCCGTCATCGTGCTGGGCATCTACGGCGCGATCCGCGGCCGCAACGGTCGCACCGCCTGACCGCACAGCTCACCCAGGCCGTCACCGCGCGCCCGTCGCGCCCCGTCCGGCCGCGGTGACAACTCGAAAGGCCCGCCTCCTCGTCATGAGG
>NZ_JBHUAD010000408.1:0-1177 GCF_042789955.1 Oerskovia sp. NPDC056781 | reverse complement strand
GCCCTGGACATCGCGGAAGTACTCCGCCATGGTCAGCGCGGACAGGGCGACGCGCATACGCGTTCCCGGCGGCTCGTCCATCTGGCCGAAGACAAGGGCGGTGTCCTGAAGGACGCCCATCTCTTCCATCTCGAGGTGGAGGTCGGTGCCCTCACGGGTCCGCTCACCGACGCCTGCGAACACCGAGGTTCCGGAGAACTCGCGGGCGATACGGGTGATCATCTCCTGGATCAGAACGGTCTTGCCGACACCGGCGCCACCGAACAGACCGATCTTGCCGCCCTTGACGTAGGGGGTCAGCAGGTCGATGACCTTGATGCCGGTCTCGAGGATCTCGGTCTTGCCCTCGAGCTGATCGAAGGCCGGGGGCTTGCGGTGGATGCCCCACTGCTCGCCGTCGCGACCGGTGCCCGGAGCGTCGAGGCAGTCACCGAGGGCGTTGAACACGTGGCCCTTGACGACGTCACCGACGGGAACCGAGATCGGCTTGCCGGAGTCGACGACAGCAGCGCCGCGGACCAGGCCGTCGGTGGGCTGCATCGAGATGGTGCGCACCAGGTTGTCACCCAGATGCTGCGCAACCTCGAGGGTCAGCGTCTTCGCCACGGACGGGAGGGTGACCTCCGAGTGCAGGGCGTTGAACAGGTCGGGAACATGGCCGCGCGGGAACTCAACGTCCACAACGGGACCGATGACCCGCACGACCCGGCCGGACGTGGTGTCCGCGCCGTTCGCGTTGGTTTGGGTTACTGCTGCGGTCATGTGCTAGTCACTTCCTGCGCTCGAGGCCAGCGCATTCGCGCCACCGACGATCTCGCTGATTTCCTGGGTGATCTGGGCCTGGCGAGCCTGGTTTGCCTGACGGCTCAGGGTGTTCACCAGTTCGTTCGCATTATCCGTCGCGGCCTTCATGGCGGTACGACGGGCGGCAGACTCCGAGGCGGCGGAGTCCAGCAGAGCCGAGTAGATACGCGTGCTCACGTACTTCGGCAGCAGGGCCGACAACAGCGTGCCGGCCTCCGGCTCGAAGTTGTAGACCGCGGTCGGACCCGACTTGCCGTCGTGCTGGCCGTTGGACAGCATGTCCTCGCCCAGCTCGATGTGATCGTCGGTGTAGTCGACCTCGAGCGGAGCCATCCGCCGGACTTCCGGCTTCTGGGTGAGCATCGACACGAAG
>NZ_JBHUAD010000407.1:0-1184 GCF_042789955.1 Oerskovia sp. NPDC056781 | reverse complement strand
GGGCTTCGTCGTTCCCACCGACCCCGGCGGCCGGGCCAGCAGAGCACCCACCCCGGCCGGACCGCCCACGCCGGGCGACGTCGTCGGGCCTGCAGGTGCGCTCGGGACGCACCGGGGACACGCCGCCCGTCCGACGAGACGAATCTCCGTGTTCGAGAAGGGTGATGGGGATCGTGACGCACGCACCCATCGGGCACAGGCACCCTCCTCACCCGTCACCTGCCGAGCACACCGGACGAGCACTCGCACGCCCGGCGCGCGGAATTGCCCTCGGGGCGGTTGACCGGTTGAGTGGGACATGAAGAACCGACTCTTCAGGGCGCGGGTCCCCCTCGCGCGCACGGGCGCCCCGAACGGAGCGCCAGGAAGGTGACCACCATGAGCGACTGGGACGACGGGCAGCCCCCTCCCCCGAGCCCGAAGCCCTCGATCGGCAAGCTCGTCGAGCAGATGTCCGAGCAGGCCACGCGCCTCGTCCGGACCGAGATCGCGCTCGCCAAGAAGGAGCTGACGACCAAGGCCGCCAGGTCGGGCATCGGGATCGGCATGTTCGTCGTGGCCGGCGTGCTCTCGCTCTACGGCCTGGGCTTCCTCCTGCACTCGGCGATGGTCGGGCTCGCGCACGCCGTGCCCCTGTGGCTCGCGGCCCTCATCGTCGGCGTCGCCCTGTTCCTCCTCGCAGGCATCCTGGCCTTCGTGGGCAGCAAGCAGCTCAAGAAGGGGATGCCCCCGACCCCGGACGTGGCCATTGCCGGCATCAAGGAAGACGTCGCCACTGTGAAGGAAGGACTGCGCCCGTGAGCACCGAACCGACCCAGGCCGAGCTGGAGGCCGAGATCGCCCGGACCCGGTCCGAGCTCGCGAGCACGATCGACGAGCTCACCACGCGCCTCGACCCCCGGACACAGGCGGCGAACGTCGCGCACCAGACCAAGCAGGCCGCCGCCGACACGGGGAGCTTCTTCACAGGACGCGGGCTTCCCGAGCACGACCCGGCGCGCGCCCGCAACGTCAAGATCCTCATCGGGGGTGCCGTCGCGACGGTCGCGCTCGTGGCCGCGGCGATCCTCCGGCGCCGCTCCTGACGCACTACGGACGCCCCGTCCGAACCGGCGGGACCCGTGCAGCCCCAGGAACGACCGAGCCCGGCGCCACAGGCGCCGGGCTTTCGGCTGGTCGTGAGG
>NZ_JBHUAD010000406.1:0-1190 GCF_042789955.1 Oerskovia sp. NPDC056781 | reverse complement strand
CCCTGGGAGCCTGCTCGGGCGGGGGCGACCCTGAGTCGTCCGCCGCGTCGCCCACGTCGTCCGCGACCGACGGGACCGCCGAGACGGCGGCCGACAGCTCCGCGGTCGACGCTGCGACCGACGCGGCGTCGGCGGCCGACGCGGACGCCGACGCAGCAGCGGGGGGTGACCCGGCCGCCCCGGCCGACCCCGCCGTCGACACGTCGTTCTGCGCCGAGACGGAGGCCGCGTGGGCCGCGGCCAACACCGCGCAGGTGTCGATGAGCGTGGACCATCCCCGCACCCTGGTGACGGGGTTCGAGAACGCCCGCGTCGCGCTCACCAGCGTCGAGCCCCCCGCGGACGTCGCGGCCGACTGGAAGACCGTGACGTCCTACGTCTCGACCGCGGCCAAGGCGCTCGCGAAGGCCGACAGCGACTCTCCGAAGGAGATCGTCAAGGCGCTCGACGACGCGGGCAAGGACCTCGACACGGCCGCGATGACGGCGGCGTCGGCGCGTGTGACGGCGTACCTGGACACCACCTGCCGCGCGTGAGGCGCATGGGGAGAACTGCCCAGGGGGCGAATTCTGGCGCCGATGCTCACAGCAATGCTCCAGGATGGGGTCCGTGACCAACCGAAAGAGCACGACCACGACCCTCGGCGGTATCGCGACCGCCGTCCTCCTGACCTTCTCCCTCGCCGCGTGCAACGGCGGCGGCGCGGACGTCGCCGCGTTCTGCAAGGCCGGCGAGGACCTCGACGCCACCATGGCCGACGTCGACCCGTCGGACCTCGCGAGCACCGGTGGCGCCTTCACCACCCTTGCCGCCGAGATGGAGAAGATCACCGCCCCCGACGACGTCGCCGCGGACTGGAAGGTCCTGACCGGGGCCATGGGCGACGCGGGGGCGGCCTTCACCGAGCTGAACGACCTCGACCCGACCGACCCGGCGTTCGTCGACAAGGCGACCGCCGTCGGTGACGACATCCAGAGCGACGAGGTGACCGCCGCGATGAAGAACCTCGAGACGTTCTCCGCGGAGAACTGCAAGGCCTGACCGAGCGCCGTCCCGGAGGGGCCGGTCCCGCCCCGCGCGCCGGGAGGGCCGCCCCCCCGGGGGGGGGCGCGGGGCCCCCCCCGCGCCCCGGGGGGGGGGTGGGGGGGTGGGCCCGCGGGAAACCCCACAAAACCCCCCCCCCCGCCCCC
>NZ_JBHUAD010000405.1:0-1196 GCF_042789955.1 Oerskovia sp. NPDC056781 | reverse complement strand
CCGCCCCTCCCCTCCTCGACCGGAAGGCGTTCTTTCCTGTGAGCAGCTCTCGTCCGTTGCGTGTGGCCATTGTTGGCGCTGGTCCTGCTGGTATCTATGCGGCGGACATTCTGTCGAAGACGGGTGTTGAGGTGAGTATCGACTTGTTCGAGCGTTTGCCTGCGCCGTTCGGGTTGGTGCGGTACGGGGTGGCTCCGGATCATCCGCGGATCAAGCAGATCATTGTCGCGTTGCACAAGGTGTTGGCGCGTGGTGATGTGCGGTTGTTGGCGAACGTGGAGTACGGGGTGGATCTGAAGCTGGATGATCTGCGGCAGTTCTATGACGCGGTGATCTTCTCGACGGGTTCGATCCGGGATGCGGCGTTGGCGGTCGAGGGGATCGATCTGCCGGGGTCGTTCGGTGCTGCTGATTTCGTGTCGTGGTACGACGGGCATCCTGATGTGGCGCGGACGTGGCCGTTGGAGGCGCGGCAGGTCGCGGTGCTGGGGGCGGGTAACGTGGCGCTCGACGTGGCGCGGGTGCTGGCCAAGCATGCCGATGATCTGCTTCCTACGGAGATCCCGGAGAACGTGTACCAGGGGCTGAAGGAGTCGCCGGTGACGGACGTGCACGTGTTCGCGCGTCGTGGTCCGGCGCAGGCGAAGTTCTCGCCGTTGGAGCTGCGCGAGCTGGGGCACGTGCCGGACGTGGACGTGATCGTGTATCCGGAGGACTTCGAGTTCGACGAGGGGTCGATGGCGGCGATCAACTCCTCGAACCAGACGAAGCAGGTCGTCAAGACTCTGACGGACTGGACGCTCAAGGACCCGGGGGAGTTCACGGCGTCGCGGCGGTTGCACCTGCATTTCTTGCATGCGCCGGTCGCGGTGCTGGGGGAGGGCCGGGTCGAGGGGTTGCGCACGGAGCGGACCCGGTTGAACGGGGACGGGACCGTCAGCGGGACGGGGGAGTTCTTCGAGTGGCCGGTGCAGGCGGTGTATCGGGCGGTGGGGTATTTCGGGTCGCCGTTGCCGGAGATCCCGTTCGATGATCTCAAGGGTGTGATTCCCAACCGTGAGGGTCGGGTGATCGACATCGATGGTGAGCAGATCCCGGGGGTGTACGCGACGGGGTGGATCAAGCGTGGCCCGGTCGGGTTGATCGGGCACACCAAGTCCGACGCGTCCGAGACCGTCCGCCACCTCGTCGAGGAC
>NZ_JBHUAD010000404.1:0-1199 GCF_042789955.1 Oerskovia sp. NPDC056781 | reverse complement strand
AGGTAGAACTCCGGGAGGTCTACCTCGCGCACACAGGTCTACCTCGGCGAGTGGCGGGCCCGCGCTCGCTCACGGGCGGCGCGCAGCCGGGCCACGAGCCGCTCCGGATCCGACAGGTCTGCCCAGGTGACCCGGACGATCGTCCACCCGGCCTCCACCAGCGCGTCCTGCCTGCGCTTCTCCGCGAGCAACCGCTCTCCGGGCTCTCCGTAGCGCCCGCCCGAGTACTTGACCGCGCCGTCGAACTCGATCCCGATGCGAAGGTCGGGCCAGCCGAGGTCGAGCCAGAATGCTCCGAGCCAGGTCTCCACGGGGATCGCCACGTCGAGCGAGGGCAGTCCGGCGTCGACCGCGAACCATCGGACGAGGGACTCTCCCGGAGACTCTGACCGAACGTCCGCCGCGGCGAGCACCCGGCGCGCGCGGACGATGCCCCTCTTCCCGACGGACTCCTCGAGAATCGTCTCCAGGACCTCGGTCCGGGCTCCGATCCGCAGCGCCGAGTCGGCGATCACGATCCCCTGCGGTTCGCGCAGCCCCCGGAGGCAGTCGACGACGGTTCGCTCGAGTCCCGTCACAGGCAGCCCGTCGAGCGCGCACCTGTCACGGACCGGCAGGTCGGTCCAGTGCCGCCGCAGGACCCTGTCGCCGCTCCGGACCTTCGGGTGCCCGAGCTGCGTGACGTGCACCTCGGCCGCGAGGCGCCACGTCCAGCACCCCCACAGCAGTGCCGCGTTCACGTGGCTGAACCAGAACGGAGTCGTGAGCCGGTTCACGACACCTCTCATCTCCGCGAGGACCTCGGCCTGCCGAGCCAGGGCCGGGGCATCCGTCTGCACGGGCGTGACGTAGACGCCACGGCGGACCCGCCGTACCTCTCCTGATCGCAGCCTCCGCTCCAGTCGCGTCCGCTCGTCGCCCCGGAACGTCTCGGCGTCGGGGAGTCGACGAGGCGTGAGCTGGCTGAGATCGACGGGTCGTAGCGGAGCGGGCCCCTGTGACGGGCGAGCGGGAATGGGCGGTGGGAGGTCGGATCTCATCCGCGCATCGTGGCCGCCGTCGCGGGTCCTCAGGTGCCGCGATGGCGGCTGTGGATCGCTGAGCAGCCTGTGGACGAGGCCAGTGCGGGCTGAATGCTCAGATTCGTGCGCCACGAGGTAGACCCGTGTGCGCGGGGTAGACCTCCCGGAGGTCTACCC
>NZ_JBHUAD010000403.1:0-1195 GCF_042789955.1 Oerskovia sp. NPDC056781 | reverse complement strand
CCACCGACCTGGTCGGACGGGGCGGGCCGTCGTCGTCGCCGGGCCGTCGCACGAGGAGGAGCCCGGGCCGGGGGGCGTGGCACCCGGGCGGCAGCGGCGTCGGGCTGGCAGCATGTCTGCTGTGACCCAGCCGACCCAGCCGACCCAGCCGACCCAGCCGACCCAGCCCCTCCTCGACCCGCTCGCCGGGGTGACGACCACCGGGCAGGGGGCCGCGTCCGCCGTACCCGACGTCGTGGTGGTCGAGCTCGGCGCCGAGGCGTCCGGCGCCGACGTCCAGGTGGCGCTCGACGCCGCGAACGCGGGGGTGCGCGCGGCGCGTGAGGCGCTGCTCGCCGGCGGGGTCGCGGCCGAGGACCTGCGCACCGCGCAGACGTCCACCTGGACGCAGTCGTCCCAGCAGCCCGACGGCGCCGCGACGCTCTCCGTCACCGCTCGCCTGACGCTGCGGGTCACCGTGCGCGACGTCCTGTCGTCGGGAGAGCTCGTGCGGGCAGCGCTCGGTGCGGCCGGCGCCGTCGCGCGGCTCGACTCGATGCGCTTCGCGGTGAGCGACCCCGCGCCGCTCGCGGTCGCCGCGCGCGAGGAGGCGTTCGGCGACGCCCGGGCGCGGGCCGAGCAGTACGCGGTGCTCGCGGGGCGCACGCTCGGACCCGTCGTCGAGGTGAGCGAGCAGGGCGGCGGGTTCGCACCGATGCCCCGCATGATGTCCGCCAAGGCGGGAGCGTACGACGCGATGGCCGTCGACCCGGGGCGTGAGCAGGTCGACGCGAGCGTGACCGTGCGCTGGGCCTGGGCGGACTGATCGCCGCAGGATCGTGACATTTCTCAGGGACTGCGACCCCCGGGCGCCACTAGGTTGGATGCATGCTCATCATCGAGGACTACCTCCTGCTCGTGCTGGACGACGTCACGGGCCGCCCCGTCGGTGACGCCTCGTACCTCCAGCAGGTGGCGGCCGGTGCGCTGCTCGTCGAGCTCGCGCTGAAGGGACGCGTCGACCTCGCGGGCGACACCTCGGGGTGGCGCTCGGGACGCGTCGTGGTCCGCGACCAGTCGCCGACCGGGAGCACGCTGCTCGACGACGCGCTTGCGACGGTCAAGTCGAAGGAGGGCTCCAAGCCCAAGAGCCTGGTCGAGGTGCTGTCGCGGTCCAAGCCCGCGGACTCCGGGGGGGTCCGCCCCGGCGGGCGCC
>NZ_JBHUAD010000402.1:0-1259 GCF_042789955.1 Oerskovia sp. NPDC056781 | reverse complement strand
CGACTGCGCCGCCGTCTCCTCCGACGACGCCGAGAACTGCGACGACACCCCCGCCAACGACTCCGCACTCGACGCGATCGTCACCGACGACTCGACCACCCCCGTGATGAGACCACGCAGGTTCGCCTGCGTGCGTTCGAGGTCGACGGCCAGGGTGCCGATCTCGTCACGCCCGGTCACGCCGGAGGAGACCGTCAGGTCGCCGTCGCCCACCGCTGCCAGGGCCGAGGACACCGCGCCGATCCGGCGGGCGATGTTGCGAGCCACGACGTAGGCCAGGGCGGACGCCGCGACCGCACCGAGCGCCGCGACCAGGATCGTGAGGAGGATCGACCGTGCCGCCACGGCATCCGTCTCGTCGGCGAGAGCGGCCGCCTCCTCGCCCTGCGAGACGGTCTCCACCTGCATCGCGTCGAGGACGGCCGTCGTCAACGGACGGATGGTCTCGTCGAAGTACGTGGCGAACCCTTCGGCGTCACCCTCGTCCGCGAACGGGAACAGCGTTCCCTCGGCCGCCGCGTAGTACGTGTCGAGCGCGGCGACCAGAGCGTCGACGTCGGCCTCGTTCACCGCGTTGGGGCGATAGGCCTCGATCTGCGAGTGGAGGTCGACCTTGCGCTCGGCCAGCTCGTCCACGAGCGTCCCGCGGGTCTCCTCGTCGGCGATGCCGTACTGGACGACCCGGGCACGGTCGCCCTGGTAGGCGCGCTGGATCTCCGTGAGCTGCTGGAGCGGGACGACGTTGCCGCTGTACATCAGCGCGGCGTCTGCCCGCAGCGTACGCATCGAGCTGAGCGCGAACGCGGTGACGACCGCGGTCACCACCACCATGAGAAGGACGGACATGACGATCTTGACCAGCACCGGGCGGTCGGCCCACAGCCGGCGCGGTGCGTTCTGCTGCTCGCTCATCGCTCGCCTCTCGATCTGGGGGGACCTGTGTCCCCTGCTGTCGGCCACGCCCCGCGTGGCCGAGTCGACTGCCCGGGACGGATGCTCCCGGGGTGGTGCTGCCCGGTGCGGCGGGTGCCGTACCGGCTCGTGCTGACGTTCTTCGCTCAGATCCGGAACTGGGCGACGCGGGTGCGCAGCTCGACCGAGACCTGGGCCAGCTCGTCGACCGCGACGCTCATCCGCTGCATCGTCGCCGCGCTCTCCTGCGCCGCGGTCGCGATGCCGGTGATGTTGCCCGCGATCTCCGAAGCACCCGTCGCGGACTCCTGCACCCCACGAGACATCTCCGTCGTCGTCGCGGTCTG
>NZ_JBHUAD010000401.1:288-1333 GCF_042789955.1 Oerskovia sp. NPDC056781 | reverse complement strand
ACCCCCAGGGGTGCCGGGCTCGCGGCGTGTTCCACGGTTCCCGTCCCCACGGTGAGCCCGCGGTGCGATGCTGGACCGAGCACTCGCCGCGGGCCGCGCCCTGCGACGTCCCGAGTCGAAGGAGAGCCACGCCATGTCAGCTCAGGGCGGCACCAAGGCGGTCGTCGCGGCACTGCTCGCGAACATGGGCATCGCCGTCACGAAGTTCGTCGCATGGGGCCTCACGGGGGCCTCGTCGATGCTGGCCGAGGGCGTGCACTCGCTCGCCGACTCGGGCAACCAGGCGTTGCTGCTCCTCGGCGGGAGACGGTCGCGACGGGCGGCCGACGAGGAGCACCCCTTCGGGTACGGCCGCGAACGCTACGTCTACGCGTTCATCGTCTCGATCGTGCTGTTCACGGTCGGTGGGCTGTTCGCTCTGTACGAGGCGTGGCACAAGTGGCAGGACCCGCACCCCATCACCGAGTGGCAGTGGGTCCCCATCGCGGTCCTGCTGGTCGCGATCGGCATGGAGGGGTTCTCGTTCCGCACCGCGATCCGTGAGTCGAACACCGTGCGCGGTGAGCAGTCCTGGCCGGCGTTCGTCCGCAACGCCAAGGCACCCGAGCTCCCCGTGGTGCTCCTCGAGGACTTCGGCGCACTGATCGGCCTGGTCCTCGCCCTCGGTGGCGTGGGGCTGACCCTGGTCACGGGGGACGGGCGCTGGGACGCCGCCGGCACCGCGTGCATCGGCATCCTGCTGGTCCTCATCGCGATCGTCCTGGCCCTGGAGACCAGCTCGCTGCTGCTCGGCGAGTCCGCGACCAGCGCCGACGTCGCCGCGATCCGCACGGCTCTCGTGGGCGAGGGGGTCGCGTCCGTCATTCACCTCAAGACGCTGCACCTCGGACCCGAGGAGCTGCTCGTCGCGGCCAAGATCGAGGTCACCGCTACCACCGACGGGGCGTCGATCGCGCGGGCGATCGACCCCGCCGAGGAACGCGGCCCCGCGGCCGGCCCCAAAGCCCCCACGATCTACCACGAAACCGGCCAGCGTCGGGGCGAG
>NZ_JBHUAD010000401.1:0-278 GCF_042789955.1 Oerskovia sp. NPDC056781 | reverse complement strand
TCGCCCTCCAATCCCCCCACCCCCCCCCCCCCCGCGCCCCCGTCGTGCGCGCCCGCCCCCCCCCCCCCCCCCCCCCCCCCCCCCCCCGGGGGGGGGGGGGGGGGGGGCCCCCCCCCCCCCGCCGAGGAACGCGTCCGCGCGGCCGTCCCCATCGCGCACTCGATCTACCTCGAACCGGACCTGCGTCGGGCCGAGCCCGGTGTGCCGGGTGCGGTGGCCCCGGACTGAGGGCTGCGTGCCAGGGTGCACGACGGCGCAGGTGGGCCCGTGCGCACGGG
>NZ_JBHUAD010000400.1:0-1362 GCF_042789955.1 Oerskovia sp. NPDC056781 | reverse complement strand
GGACCGCACGGTCCGCGCCCCTCGTGCGTTCGCCGTGGCTCAGGCCAGCGTCGCCTCTGCGGCGCGCTCGATCACGGCGCGCAGGTCGCCCGAGCCTGCGAACCACGCCCGCTGACGCCCCGCGCCGCCGCCGTTCGACCACAGCCTCCCGAGCAGCTCGGTCACGGCGTCGAGGTCGCCCGCGTCGACGAGCGCCTCGCGCACGTGCGCGACGAGCTGGCCCACGACGTCGTGCGCGGTCGCGGGCTTCCAGGTGAGCGGCGAGACGAGGTCGCCCGAGATCCCGGAGCGCCCGGCCCGCCAGGACGCGGTGCGCAGGAGCTCGGGGTGGAGCATGGGCGCGGAGGTGCCGGCGTCGGCCTCGCGCGCCGCGGTCTCCACGAGCCCGCGGGCCAGCGCCGCGAGGAGGGTCGCGGTGTCGGCGTCGAGGCACACGTCTGCGACGCGGATCTCGACGGTCGGGTAGGACGCGGACAGCCGGGCGTCGAAGTAGATCATCGCGGTGTCGAGGATCGTGCCCGTGGCGACGAGGGCGTCGACCGTGGCGCGGTACGCCTCGGGCGTGCCGAACGACGGTGCGGGGCCCGCCGTCGGCCACCGTGACCACACCTGGGAGCGGAAGCTCGCGTACCCGCTGTCCTCGCCCTGCCAGTAGGGCGAGTTGGCGCTCAGCGCGAGGAGCGGGGCGAGCCAGGGGCCGATGCGGTCGAGGACCGCGACGCCCTCGGCGTCCGAGGAGACCGCGACGTGCACGTGGCAGCCGCCCGTGAGCTGTTCGCGTGCCGTGAGCCCGAACGCGGCGCGCGCCTCGAGGTAGCGGAGCTTGCCGACCGTGGTGGGGGAGACGGGGACGGGCGAGGTGCCGAGCGCCACGATGCGCGCGCCGCGCTGCTCGGCGGCCTTGTTGGCCCGGATGCGCCCGCCGCGGATCTCCTGGGCGAGGTCGGACAGGTTCGCGCAGGGGTGCGTGCCGGTCTCGAGCTGTTCCTCCATGAGCTCGAGCTCGAGGTCGCCGCCGGGGGCGTCGTCGGGCCGGTCCGGGCGTGAGCCGCCCGACGCCCCGAGCCCTCCCTCGCCGGCCTCGGTGGTGCTGGACGACTCGATGACCTCGGTCGCGACGGCGGTGGGGATGCCGTCGGGCCCGACGAGGAGGAACTCCTCCTCGACTCCCATGGTTCGCATCGAGGAAGTCTCACACGCCCGGGGTGTGCTTCGCACGCAGGGGGGCGTCCGGAGTGCTGTCCCGCCCGCGCTCGTAGGGTGCCCGACGGCGGAGCGCGGCCCGGGCGTCCGGGGTGAGCGGTGAGGTGGCCGCCTCGTGCATAGTGACGTCGAGGCGTGTCGGACAGCTCGCCTGAGGAT
>NZ_JBHUAD010000399.1:0-1367 GCF_042789955.1 Oerskovia sp. NPDC056781 | reverse complement strand
GTATAAGAGACAGGGCCTGACGGCGGCGCGCACCCTCTGCCGTCCTCACCGCTCCCACGTCCTCGTCGAAGGCCCGGGAGTTCTCGCCCGCCCTGCGGGCGCCGAAGGGCGCTCTGTCATGGAAAACTAGGCGAGGAACCCACCCGGGTCGCCAGGTGAAAGGCCCATGACATGACTTCCCCCCTCACAGCGCAGCCCGCTTCCTCGGCCGAGGATCTCGTCGCGCTCTTCGACATCCGCACCTCGGACACCCCGACCTCCCCCGAGGCCAGGGCGGCCGCGATCTCCGCCCCGAAGTTCGGCACCGTGTTCTCGGACCACATGGCCCGGATCAGCTGGAACTCGACGGACGGCTGGATCGACCGCCGCATCGAGAAGTACGGCCCCCTCCAGCTCGACCCCGCGACCGCGGTCCTGCACTACGCCCAGGAGATCTTCGAGGGCCTCAAGGCGTACCGGCACCAGGACGGGTCCGTGTGGACCTTCCGTCCCGAGGCCAACGCCGCCCGGTTCGCCCGGTCCGCGCACCGTCTGGCGCTGCCGGCGCTCTCGGTCGACGACTTCATCGGCTCGATCACGGCGCTCGTGCGCACCGACGTCGAGTGGGTCCCGAGCGGCGAGGAGGCGAGCCTGTACCTGCGCCCGTTCATGTACGCCTCGGAGTCGTTCCTCGGGGTGCGGGCCTCGCTCGAGGCCGAGTACCTCGTGATCGCCTCGCCCGTGGGCCCGTACTTCTCGGGCGGCGTGAAGCCCGTGTCGATTTGGGTCGACCGCGAGTTCAGCCGCGCCGGTGCCGGCGGCACGGGCGACGCCAAGTGCGGCGGCAACTACGCGTCGAGCCTGCTGCCGCAGACCCTCGCGCAGGAGAAGGGCTTCGAGCAGGTCTGCTTCCTCGACTCGTCGACGGGCACGTTCCTCGAGGAGCTCGGCGGCATGAACGTGTTCGTCGTCAAGGCCGACGGCTCGGTCGAGACGCCCGAGCTCACGGGGTCGATCCTCGAGGGCGTGACCCGTTCGTCGATCATCCAGCTCCTCAACGACCGCGGTCACGAGGTCACCGAGCGGCGCATCCCGCTCGAGGAGCTCCTGGCCGACATCCGGTCCGGCGCGGTCACCGAGGTGTTCGCGTGCGGCACGGCTGCGGTCGTCACGCCGATCGGCCGTCTGGGCGGGTCGAACTTCGACCACACCATCGCCGACGGCGGAGCGGGCGAGCTGACCTTGGCGATCCGCGGCGAGCTCACGGACATCCAGAACGGCCGGGCGGCGGACCGTCACGGCTGGATGACGCGCCTGGCCTGAACCACCCGTCCACCGACCGCCGAGTGCGGAGCAGCTGGAGTAGTTAGGGGGGGGGGGCGGCCGCT
>NZ_JBHUAD010000398.1:0-1382 GCF_042789955.1 Oerskovia sp. NPDC056781 | reverse complement strand
AGCCACCGTCCGCACGTTCTGCGACACCTGCTCCGCAGCCGCAGCCACCACCCCCGACTGCGCCGCCGTCTCCTCCGACGACGCCGAGAACTGCGACGACACCCCCGCCAACGACTCCGCACTCGACGCGATCGTCACCGACGACTCGAGGACGCCCGAGAGCGTGGCGCGCAGAGACGCCTGGGCCGAGGACAGGGCACGTGCCATGTCTCCCAGCTCGTCCCGTCCGTGGACGTCGGGCTCGTGGGTCAGGTCTCCGTCCGCGATCGCCTCGACCGTGCGCTGCACGCCGACGATCGCCGTCTTGATCCGGCCCGACGTCACCCAGCCCAGCGCCAGCCCGCCGAGAGCGCCGACCGCGATGATGACGACGAGCGTGATGATCGCCGTCGACGCCTCGCTCGCCGCTCCGGCCGTCTCGTCCGCGAGGATGTCGTCGATGTAGGACTGGAGCCGGTCGAGCGCGCCCCCCATCTGCTGCCCGACCTTGTCGAGGTCCGTGTCCGCCGACCGGAAGGCCGCGCGGTCCTCCGCCTCGAAGGCCGGCAGCTTGCGCTCCTCGACGATCGAGATGTACTCGTTCACGGACAGGGCGAACGACCCGTACTGGTCGGGCACCGCCTCGCCGATCCCGGCGTAGATGTCCTCGAACGCACGCATCTCGGCCGTCACCGCGCCGTGCGCCCCGTCGATCGCGACGAACTGCGGGCCAGCCTCGTCGGCCTCCCCCATGTAGTCGCCCAGCCCGCCGGTCGCCAGACGGTACGACCACACCGAGCTCTGCAGAGCCATGACGCGCGCGTTGAGCGTGCTCTGGATCATCGCGATCCGCTCCGTGCGGTCCCGGAGCGAGACCGTGGTCGAGACGGCCACCGCGCCCAGCACGATCATGGCGACCACGAGCAGCGCGACGAGCCCGAGGATCCGGGTGCGGACCGAGCGCAGGACGCTGCCGCCTGCGCCGCGCGTCGGCGGCTCCGTGCCCGAGGTCCGGGAAGGGGCCGCGTCGGTCCCGTCGCCCGACACCGGTCCGGTGGTCGGCAGAGGGTCGGGGGAGGACTCGACGAACGCCTCGGGCGCGATCTCGAGCGTGACTGCGAGGTCGTCGGGTGCTTCGCTCTGCCGGTTCACGTGCTGTTCCTTCCTCAGATGCTGGCTCGTGCGGGATCGTGGGGCGTGCGTCAGTACACGAACTTGGAGGCGTCGGCCTGGAGGTCGGCACTCATCCGGGCGAGCTCGGCGATCGAGTCGTTCATCTGCTGGATCGCCTCCGCGGTCGACGAGGCGGCGGTCGCGATGCCGGTGATGTTGCCCGCGATCTCCGAAGCACCCGTCGCGGACTCCTGCACCCCACGAGACATCTCCGTCGTCGTCGCGGTCTG
>NZ_JBHUAD010000397.1:0-1384 GCF_042789955.1 Oerskovia sp. NPDC056781 | reverse complement strand
GGTACGGCCCTTCGGGTCGTGCCCGCCCTGCGGCGTCCCCGGGTGGCGCCGAGCCTTCGGGCGGGCGAGACGGGGCGCCCGGAGGGGAGCGACGCCGTCGGGCCGGTCGGGGAGACGGTGCCCACGCCGCCCCACCGTGAGGTGTCACACGCTGAAACGGCGCCCCGCCCGGGCGCCCGGCGCGGGATGATGAGCCCGTGAATGCGCTCTCCGCACGCTCCCAGGTCGCCACGGCCCACCGCGTCGTCGTCAAGATCGGCTCCTCCTCCCTCACCGGACCGGACGGGCACCTCAGCGTCCCTGCCCTCCACGCGCTCGTCGACGTGATCGCAGCCCGCCACGCGGCGGGTGGGCAGGTCGTGCTCGTGACGTCGGGGGCGATCGCCGCGGGGATCGGACCGCTCGGCCTGAGCGCACGACCTCGCGACCTCGCGACGGCCCAGGCCGCGGCCTCGGTGGGCCAGGGCCTCCTGGTCGCCCGCTACGCCCAGGCGTTCGCCGAGTACGGCATCCGCGTGGGCCAGGTGCTCCTCACGGCCGAGGACACCATCCGCCGCGGGCACTACCGCAACGCGCAGCGCTCGCTCGAGCGTCTGCTGGACCTGGGGATCGTGCCGGTCGTCAACGAGAACGACGCGGTCGCGACGGACGAGATCCGCTTCGGCGACAACGACCGCCTCGCTGCCCTGGTCTCGCACCTGGTCCGCGCCGACGCGATGGTCCTGCTGACCGACGTCGACGGCCTGTACGACGGTCCGCCCTCGCGCCCCGGCACCCAGCGGATCCGTGAGGTCCGGTCCGCGCTCGACCTCGAGGGCATCGAGGTCACCGGCCGCGGCAGCTCGATCGGGACGGGCGGCATGCTCACCAAGCTCGAGTCGGTGCGCATCGCGACGGGCTCGGGCATCCCGGTCGTCCTGACCAAGGCCGCGCACGCCGAGGGCGCCCTCGCGGGGCGCGAGGTCGGGACGTGGTTCGCCGTGACCGGCAAGCGCACGACGCGCCGGCGCCTGTGGCTCGCGCACGCCGCCCGCACCCGCGGGCGCCTCGAGCTCGACGAGGGAGCGGTCACCGCGGTCCTGGGCGGGCGCGCGTCGCTGCTGCCCGCGGGCGTGGTCGGCGTCACGGGCGACTTCGACGCGGGCGACCCCGTCGAGCTCGTCGCGCCCGACGGGCGCGTGATCGCGCGCGGCCTCGTCGCGTTCGACTCGAGCGACATCCCGGACCTGCTCGGGCGTTCGACGCACGAGCTGCGCGACAGGCTGGGCGAGGGGTACGACCGCGAGATCGTGCACCGCGACGACCTCGTGCTCGTGGGACGCAGGCGCAAGGCGTCCTGAGCGGGTCCGCCCGTCCGCCACGCGCCACTGGCCCGCGCGACCCC
>NZ_JBHUAD010000396.1:0-1462 GCF_042789955.1 Oerskovia sp. NPDC056781 | reverse complement strand
GTTCAGCATTCCTGCTGAACCGGGCCTTCTCTTTGTAGCGGGGGCAGGATTTGAACCTGCGACCTCTGGGTTATGAGCCCAGCGAGCTACCGAGCTGCTCCACCCCGCGTCGGTGAACACCACCCTACGGGACGGGAGCCGGGGCGCCAAATCGGGCGTCTCGGCTCCGGTCAGGAGCGGTGCGGTGCGACGATCCCGACCCCGAAGCGGAACACGCGCTCCTCCCCCGGCTCGAGCCGGACGTCCTGCGCGCAGTCCGCGCGGTTGAACGCGTTCGTCAGGCTCTCGACGGGTTCGAGCGCGATCGATGCCCGCGCCCGCTCGTCCAGCCCGTCTCCCGTGTAGACGTGCATGTTGCCGCGCTCCTGCCACAGCTCGAGGCCCGCGCCGGTCGACGGGTCGAGGACGCGCGTCCGCGCGCGGCCGTCCGCATCGGTCACGAGGTCGGTGAACGCGGTGTCGAGACAGGTCCCGGCAAGAGCCACCGGCCCGACGGCGTCGCGCACCACCCGGGCCGCCTCACCGTCGAGCGGGAGAAGGCTCGCGTCGGTCGCGACGGTCGCACGGGCGGGCACGTGCAGCTCCAGGCCGTCGATCGTGTCGTGGCCGGGGATGCGGAAGTACGGGTGCCAGCCGGCCGTGACAGGCGCGGCGCTCAGGCCGACGTTGCGGAACGACCAGGCCACGTCGAGGGTCCGCTCGGTGAGCTCGAAGCGGATCCGGGTCTCGAGGTCGAACGGATAGCCGTCGAGGTCGGCGCCCCGGATCTCGGTCGCGAGGGCCAGGGCCACGGACTCAGCCTCGGTCACCTCGCCCGTACGGTTCGCGTCGCCAGGCGCACCCGTGCCGTCCGTGCCCCCGCCGCGCAGGGCACCCCGGTCCTCGGGAACGATCTCCCAGTCGAGGACGCGCGCGAACCCGTGCATGGTCTGGGTCTCCCCCGGCGCGACGGGCGGGGCGTGGTGCGTGACGCCGTCGAACACGTAGGTGCCGTTCGCGATGCGGTTCGCGAACGGGAACATCAGGCCGGACCGCGTCGCGTCCTGGGCGAGGAGCGCCTGCTCGGTCGCATACCCGTCGAGGAGGTCGACGACGTCGTGCGACGGCGAGGACGGCCGGCTCCACGGCGCCCGCCAGGCGAGGACCGTCGCGCCTCGCAGGGCGACGACGAGCTCGGCTCCGGAGGGGTGGACGAGCGCGACCGTCGGCAGTGCGCCGAGCGATCCCTCGACGATGTAAGCGTTGCTGCAAACGGTTGCACTGGTCATGAGGCCCCATGTTCGTCGTCCGCACGACAAATGACAAACGCACCCGCCGACGGTGACCACCCAGGTCGCCGAGGGTGACGCGCCTGACCGTCGAGGGTGACCGACTCACAGGTCGAGGGTGACGCCCTCGGCGGGGGGCGTGTCACACCGTCGACGCAGACGACGGACGCCGCCCCCGACCCTCAGGTCAGGAG
>NZ_JBHUAD010000395.1:0-1555 GCF_042789955.1 Oerskovia sp. NPDC056781 | reverse complement strand
GCTGGCCTGGGCCGCGGACGCCCGCGGCGGCGCGGGCGTCCCCGTCATCGGGATCGACAACGTGCCGGGCTCGATCCCCCTCGAGGGGTACGCGTTCCCGCCCGAGTGCGTGCTGCTGTTCGGCCAGGAGAGCACGGGCCTGTCGGACGAGGCGCGGGCGGCGAGCCGCGACGTCCTGCACATCACGCAGCACGGCTCGACGAGGTCGATCAACGCGGGCGCCGCGGCGGCGATCGCGATGCACGCATGGGTCACGCAGCACCTCACGATCCCCTGACGGGTCGGCACCGCAGCCCGCTCCGCGAGACGTCCCAACCCGTGGTGACGAGCGTCCACCTGAGGGACGGGCGACACCCCCGGTAGGGATCCATGACAAAATCATGGGGATAACAGGGCGCGCGGCAGTGTCGTCGGCACCCACCTCCTTCCGTCATTGGAGTTCTGCAGATGGCTATCGCAACCCCCGAGGTCTACGCCGAGATGATCGACCGCGCGAAGGCAGGCAAGTTCGCCTACCCCGCCGTCAACATCACGTCCTCGCAGACCGTGACCGCCGCCATTCAGGGCTTCGCCGAGGCCGAGTCCGACGGCATCATCCAGGTCTCCGTCGGTGGCGCCGAGTACGCGTCGGGCTCGACGATCAAGGACCGCGTGACCGGTTCGCTCGCCCTCGCGGCCTACGCGACCGAGGTCGCGAAGAAGTACGACGTCACCATCGCCCTGCACACGGACCACTGCGCCAAGCAGAACCTGGACTCCTGGGTCCGCCCGCTGCTCGCGATCGAGGCCGAGCAGGTCAAGAACGGTGGCCTGCCCACCTTCCAGTCGCACATGTGGGACGGCTCGTCCGTGCCGCTCGACGAGAACCTGATCATCGCCGAGGAGCTCCTCGAGCTCTCCGTCGCCGCGCGCACCATCCTCGAGATCGAGGTCGGCGTCGTCGGTGGCGAGGAGGACGGCCACACGGCCGAGATCAACGACAAGCTCTACACGACGGTCGAGGACGGTCTCGCGACGGTCAAGGCCCTCGGTGCGGGCGAGAAGGGCCGCTACCTGACGGCCCTCACGTTCGGCAACGTGCACGGCGTCTACAAGCCGGGTGCGGTCAAGCTGCGTCCGTCGATCCTCGCGGACATCCAGAAGGCCGTCGGCGACGCCATCGGCAAGGAGAACCCGTTCGACCTCGTCTTCCACGGCGGCTCGGGCTCGACGCTCGAGGAGATCACGGAGGCCGTGGACAACGGCGTCATCAAGATGAACATCGACACGGACACGCAGTACGCGTTCACGCGTCCGGTCGTCGACCACATGTTCCGCAACTACGACGGCGTCCTGAAGATCGACGGCGAGGTGGGCAACAAGAAGGCCTACGACCCGCGCGCCTGGGGCAAGCTCGCCGAGGCCGGCATGGCTCAGCGCATCGTCGAGGCGTCGCAGCAGCTGCGTTCCGCGGGCCAGAAGATCCGCTGAACCCGGTGAGCCGCCCACCAGGGCGGTGACCGCGGCGGGAGCGTCCCGCCACCTGGAGTGCCAGCAGGCCCCGGTCCGTCAGGAC
>NZ_JBHUAD010000394.1:0-1565 GCF_042789955.1 Oerskovia sp. NPDC056781 | reverse complement strand
AGACCAGGTGGTCTCGCGGGCGTGTCGACGAGAGGCGGCTAGTTCGCCATCTGCACGAACGCCGTGACGGCGTCCGCGACGAGCTGCACCGCGATCGCCGCGAGCAGCAGGCCCGCGATGCGGGTCACGAGGATCGTGCCCGAGTCGCCCAGGACGCGGTGGATGACGTTCGCGAAGCGCATCGCCAGGAACAGCGTGAGGTGCACGGCGACGACGCCGGCCGCGATCGCGACCCAGTCCGCGGCGGACCCGTCGGCGCGCTGGACGAAGACCATGGTCGCGACGATCGCACCGGGCCCGGCCAGGAGCGGGGTGCCGAGCGGGACGAGGGCGACGTTGACCCCCTTGTTGCCCGACGGCGTCGGCTCCTCCATCTTTCCCGTCAGCAGCTCCATCGCGACCAGCAGGAGCAGGAGGCCGCCGGACGCCTTGAGCGCCGGGAGCGAGATGCCCATGTAGTTGAGGATCTGCTGGCCGAAGACCGCGAACGACACGATCACGCCGAACGCGACGAGGATCGCCGTCCGGGCGGCCTGGTTGCGTTGCTTGGCGCCCATGGCGCTGGTCAGTCCCAGGAAGATGGGGACCGTCCCGGGAGGGTCCATGATCACGAACAGCGTGATGAACACCTCGGTGAAGAGGCGCAGGTCCATGATGTCGTTCACGACACCACCGCCCGCGCCGTCATCGGATCACGTCCAACGTGCCTAGCTCCTCGATCGTCTCCAGCACTCGTGGTGCTGTCGTGTTCTCGCCGAGCCGGTTCGGTTTGCCGGCCCCGTGGTAGTCGCTCGAACCCGTCACGAGGAGGCCCAGGGTGTGGGCGATGTCCTCGAGGCGGGCAACCTGCCGTGCGCTGTGGTCGCGGTGGTGCACCTCGAGCCCCAGCAGTCCTGCGTCGGTCATCTGCTCGATGACCACGTCCGGCACCACGCGTCCTCGTCCGTCGGCGCCCGGATGGGCGAAGACGGGCACGCCGCCCGCCGCGCGCACCGCGCGCACGGCGTCCAGGACGTCGGGTGCGTAGTGCGGCACGTAGTAACCGGTGCCGGGGTGCAGGATCGTGGCGAATGCCGCCGAGCGGTCGCTGACGTGGCCGGTGGCCACCAGGGCGTCCGCGATGTGCGGCCGCCCGATCGTGGTCCCCTCCTCCGTCTGCGACAGGACATCTTCCCACGTGAGCGGGTAGTCCTCGCCGATCCGCTCGACCATGCGCCGGGCGCGCGAGACACGGTCCTCGCGCGTGCGCTCGGTCTCCGCCAGGAGGTCGGGGTGGGTGGGGTCGTGCAGGTAGCTCAGGAGGTGCACCGAGACGTGCCCGGCGCGGGCCGAGATCTCGGCGCCGCGCACCAGGGCGATGCCGTGGCGCTCGGCGGACTCGGCGGCGTCGGCCCAGCCGGCGGTCGTGTCGTGGTCGGTCAGGGCGACGACGTCGAGCCCTGCGGCGGCTGCGTCCGCCACGACCCGCGCCGGGGCGTCGGTCCCGTCGGACGCCGTGGAGTGGGTGTGGAGGTCGATGCGCACCGTCTCAGGATAGTGAGGGCGCGCGTCGCAGCCCGTCGCGC
>NZ_JBHUAD010000393.1:0-1585 GCF_042789955.1 Oerskovia sp. NPDC056781 | reverse complement strand
CCGTCGGATGACGACCTCAACCCCGTTCTCGTCCGCGAGGAATCGGTCAGGTCGGCACGCCGAGCCGCTCACGGTGCGCGGCGCGCGCCTCGGCGAGCTCATCGAGACGGTTCACGCACCAGCGAGCGGCGATCGTCGCAGCGAGGGCGCACGCGAGCAGCGCCAGGACGTTGCCGAGGTCCTCCGTCCCGACGTTCCGGTTCCCGGACCAGAAGAGGTCTGACCGCCCCAGGGCGATACCGACGACGACCCCCAGCAGGACCGGGGCCCCTTGCCGGGTTCGCGCCCAGAGCAGCATGACGCCGAGGGCGGCGACGATCGGCACGACTGCCGCCCCGACGGGCACGAGCTGGCTGCCCGCGGGGGCCCACCACGATGCCCCCTCCCGGACGCCGCGCACCGCCGCGACGTACGTGCCGAACACCGCGACCATGATGCCGAGCGTCCCGACCACATGGCGCCGTCCGGGCCCAGAGAGTCGACAACGACCGTGCTCCAGGACGACCAGCGCGTGCGCAGCCAGCCCGATCACCCATCCGCTCTCGAAGTACGCGGTGCGTTCGTCCCCCGTCGCGACGAGCACGGCGAGCATCACCGTCCCGACAGCGCCCGCGGCCGCGATCAGGAGGCGACCCGTGCGAGCCAGTCCGGCGAGCAGTGCGACAGCACCGGCACTCCACACCACCCATGTCGCGAGCATCGGCACGCTCGAAAGGACCGGCGGGCCGACCTCGCTGCCGACGAGCCACGAGGCGTAGGCCACGGACCTCGCCGCAGGCACCACCAGGACCGCAGGGAGCAGCACGAACAGCAGGCCTGTCGCGGCACGCCGCTCCCGAGCGGTCGATCCCAGCGGCGCGAGCAGCCACTCGCGCACAGCGGCCAGCACCAGGTCGCGGCGCTCGGCCCCCGACGGACGAGACTGCTCAGGACGGGCGCCGTCGAGGAGATGGCCGAGCATCTCGGCCTCGTACTCACGCCGGTACGAGTACGGGAAGAGACGTACCAGCCGGCGGTAGTCGCGGACGAGCACGGGCGCGACAGGCACGACGGGCAGAGCCTCGTCGGCGGATCCCGCCTGCTGCGGACCGTCGGCGGTCATGCGGGCACCGGCCCGGCGCCCAGGCCCGACGGCGCAGCCCCCGTCGCGCGTCCAGGCGACCTCGTGCGGGACTCGCCGCGGGAGCCCAGCCGTTCCAGGGCGCGGCGGGCCTGGGCCTCGGCCCGGTGCGCCTCGGCCTCGAGCCGCTCCCCGCCCTCGGCGGTGAGTCGGTAGTACCGGCGCAGGCGCGAGTCGACGACCTCCTCGTGGTCGACCTCGACGAGCCCCGCGGCGGCGAGCCGGTCGATCGCGCCGTAGAGCGTCCCGACGCGTACCGTGATGCGGCCGCCCGAGCTGGCCTCGACGTCCTTGGCGATGCCGTAGCCGTGCAGCGGGCCGGCCGCGAGCGCCGACAGGATGAGGAACGCCGGTTCCTGGAGCGATGTGGATGCCATGCCGAAGAACATACTCTCGTCACGAGAGTATTGAGCGAAACCCCACGCGGCGGCGCGCCATGCGCTGGCCTCGAGAACGGGGTCGAGG
>NZ_JBHUAD010000392.1:0-1599 GCF_042789955.1 Oerskovia sp. NPDC056781 | reverse complement strand
CGCGAGGAGCGCGGCCGGCCACCGGGGCCGTCGTCGATCAGGGGTCAGCGCGGATCAGACGTCCGTGCTGTCACCGATCCGGTGCACGAGGATCGAGTTCGTCGTGCCCGGCTGGCCCACGGGCGCACCCGAGACGACGACCACGAGGTCGCCCACCTCGGCGAGACCGTTGGCCTGCAGGGTCGTGTCGACCTGGCCGACCATGGCGTCGGTGTTCTGGACCTCCGGCACCTGGTAGGTCTGCGTGCCCCACGAGAGCGACAGCACGTTGCGCACGTGCTCACGCGGCGTGAAGGCCAGCAGCGGGATCGACGAACGCAGACGCGACATGCGGCGCGCCGAGTCACCCGACTGCGTGAACGTCGCGAGGTACTTCGCGCCGAGGATCTCACCGATCTCCGCAGCGGCACGCGTGATCGCGCCACCGCGGGTGTGCGGCGTCGAGCCGAGCGGAGCCATGCGCTCGCGGCCGGCCTCCTCCGTCGCCTCGATGATGCGGGCCATCGTCTCGACCGTGAGGATCGGGAACTCGCCGACGCTCGTCTCGCCCGAGAGCATGACGGCGTCCGCCCCGTCCAGGACGGCGTTCGCGCAGTCCGACGCCTCGGCGCGCGTGGGGCGCGGCGAGTTCGTCATGGACTCGAGCACCTGCGTCGCGACGATGACCGGCTTCGCGTTGCGGCGAGCCATCTCCACGATGCGCTTCTGCACGAGCGGGACCTGCTCGAGCGGGAGCTCGACCGCGAGGTCACCACGCGCGACCATGACACCGTCGAACGCGTCGACGATCTCGGCGAGGTTCTCGACGGCCTGCGGCTTCTCGATCTTCGCGACGACGGGAACCGTGCGGCCCTCCTCGTCCATGATCGCCTTGACGTCGTCGAAGTCCGCGGCGGAACGCACGAACGACAGCGCGATGATGTCCGCGCCGATGCGCAGCGCCCAGCGCAGGTCGTCGCGGTCCTTGTCGGACAGCGCCGGCACGGAGACCGCGACACCCGGGAGGTTCAGACCCTTGTTGTTCGACACGGGGCCTGCGACCTCGACCCGCGTCACGACGCGCGGGCCCTCGACGGCCGTGACGCGGACGAGCACCTTGCCGTCGTCGATGAGGATCGGGTCACCGACGCGAGCGTCGCCCGGCAGACCCTTGTGCGTCGTGGAGACGAGCTCCTTGGTGCCGACGACGTCCTCGGTCGTGATGGTGAAGACGTCACCCTCGTTGAGCCAGTGCTTCTCGTCGCCGCCGAAGCGGCCCAGGCGGATCTTGGGGCCCTGCAGGTCGACGAGCACCGCGACCGAACGGCCCGACGCCGCAGCGGCCTCACGCACGCCGTGGTAGACGGCTGCGTGCTCCTCGGCGCTGCCGTGGCTGCGGTTGATCCGCGCCACGTCCATCCCGGCGTCGACGAGCGCCCGGAGCTGCTCCTTCGACTCGGTCGCGGGTCCGATGGTGCAAACGATCTTTGCTCTGCGCATTTCTCCAGCCTCGTTGTTCCTTCGTGTCCGGCGGAACCGGACCGCTTCGGGCCCCTGCCTGGGCCCCGTCTCCACCCCGACGTCCGGTCGGACGTCGGGGCGCGTCTCACACTCCTGTCA
>NZ_JBHUAD010000391.1:0-1643 GCF_042789955.1 Oerskovia sp. NPDC056781 | reverse complement strand
GTACCGGTAGCCGTTGTGCCCGACCCGGCTGGGCACGAGCAGCCCGACGTCGTCGTAGTGACGCAGCGTGCGGCTCGTGGTCCCGGCGAGTCGGGGGGGGGGCGGGGGGTGGAGGGGGGTGGCGGGTGGGGGTGGGGGGGGGGGGGTGGGGGGCCCGGGGGGCGGCCCCCCACGAGGGCCGGGGCGCGCAGCCCGTGCACGACGCACGACCATCCGGACGATCCTCGAGAGAGCTAGGCGACCACGACCACATGAACGATCTGCTGTACGTCAACGGCGGCACTCCGCTCAACGGGACCATCACCGTGCGGGGGGCGAAGAACTTCGTCTCCAAGGCGATGGTGGCCTCCCTGCTCGGCGAGGGGCCGAGCGTGCTGCGGAACGTGCCGCAGATCCGCGACGTCGGCGTCGTGACGGGACTGCTCGAGCTGCACGGCGTCAAGGTCGTCTCGGACGAGGCCGGGGGCGTCCTGCACCTCGACCCGACCGACGTCGAGTCGGCGCACGTCGCGGACATCGACGCGCACGCCGGATCGAGCCGCATCCCGATCCTGTTCTGCGGCCCGCTCCTGCACCGCCTGGGCGAGGCGTTCATCCCGGACCTGGGCGGCTGCCGCATCGGCGACCGGCCCATCAACTACCACCTGGACATCCTGCGCCAGTTCGGTGCCGTCGTGGACAAGCGCGAGCAGGGCATCCACATCCGCGCCCCGCGCCGCCTCCAGGGCACCAAGATCTCCCTGCCCTACCCGAGCGTCGGCGCGACCGAGCAGCTCCTGCTCACGGCCGTGCGCGCCGAAGGCATCACCGAGCTGTCGGGCGCCGCGATCGAGCCCGAGATCATGGACCTCATCGCCGTCCTGCAGAAGATGGGCGCGATCATCTCGGTCGACACCGACCGCGTGATCCGCATCGAGGGCGTCGACAAGCTCATGGGCTACCAGCACACGGCCCTCGGCGACCGCATCGAGGCGGCGTCCTGGGGGTCCGCGGCCCTCGCGACCGGCGGCGACATCACCGTCAAGGGCGCGACGCAGCCCGAGATGATGACGTTCCTCAACACGTTCCGGAAGGTCGGCGGCGAGTTCGAGGTCGAGGAGGACGGCATCCGGTTCTACCACCCGGGCGGCGACCTCAACGCGATCGTGCTCGAGACCGCGGTGCACCCCGGCTTCATGACGGACTGGCAGCAGCCGCTCGTCGTCGCGCTCACGCAGGCCAAGGGACTGTCGATCGTCCACGAGACCGTCTACGAGAACCGGTTCGGATTCACGGACGCGCTGCGCGGCATGGGAGCGACCATCCAGGTCTACAAGGAGTGCCTGGGCGGCCTGCCGTGCCGGTTCGGGCAGCGCAACTTCCACCACTCGGCCGTCATCTCCGGCCCGACGCCCCTGTCCGCGGCCGACATCGAGGTCCCGGACCTGCGCGGCGGGTTCAGCCACCTCATCGCGGCGCTCGCGGCCAAGGGGACCTCGACCGTGCGGGGGATCGGCCTGATCGACCGCGGGTACGAGTACTTCCAGGACAAGCTCGAGGCGCTGGGCGCGGACGTCAGCCGGGGCTGACCCGTCTCCTCCGGCGTGTCACAGGACTGGTCGGAGGCTCCCGGCACACGACGGGCGCGGTGCGTGCGACGGCAC
>NZ_JBHUAD010000390.1:0-1666 GCF_042789955.1 Oerskovia sp. NPDC056781 | reverse complement strand
GCTGCGGGAAGGACTACTTCTCGACGTCCTCGTCGACCCAGTCGAGGGTCTTGCTGACGGCCTTCTTCCAGTTGCGGTAGAGGCGCTCGCGCTCGCCCTCGTCCATCGACGGGCTCCAGCGCTTGTCCTCGGCCCAGTTGGCGATGACGTCCTGCTCGCCCTGCCAGAACCCGACCGCGATGCCCGCGGCGTACGCGGCGCCGAGCGCCGTCGTCTCCGCGACCTTGGGCCGCACGACGTCCACGCCGAGCTGGTCCGCCTGGAACTGCATGAGCAGCTCGTTCTGGACCATGCCGCCGTCGACGCGCAGCTCGGTGAGGTCGACGCCCGAGTCCGCGTTCATGGCGTCCAGGACCTCGCGGGTCTGGAACGCGACGGCCTCGAGCGCGGCGCGCGCGATGTGGTTCTTGTTGACGTAGCGCGTGAGGCCCACGAGGGCGCCACGGGCGTCGGAGCGCCAGTGCGGCGCGAACAGGCCCGAGAACGCGGGCACGAAGTACGCGCCACCGTTGTCGTCGACCTTGCGGGCGAGCCACTCGACGTCGGGCGCGTCGGAGAACATGCCCAGGTTGTCGCGCAGCCACTGGATGAGCGAGCCCGTGACGGCGATCGAGCCCTCGAGCGCGTAGCGGGCCGGCTGGTCGCCGATCTTGTAGCAGACCGTGGTCAGCAGGCCGTTCTCGCTCATGACCTTCTCGGTGCCCGTGTTGAGGAGCATGAAGTTGCCCGTGCCGTACGTGTTCTTGGCCTGCCCGACCTCGAAGCACGCCTGGCCGAACGTCGCGGCCTGCTGGTCGCCCAGGATGCCCGCGATCGGGACGCCGGGGAGGAGCCCGCCGGGGCGTCCGTTCCCGTAGACCTCGGACGACGACTTGATCTCGGGGAGCATCGAGAGCGGGATGCCCATGTCGGCCGCGATGTCCTCGCGCCAGCTCAGGGTGTCGAGGTCCATGAGCATGGTGCGCGACGCGTTCGTCACGTCGGTGACGTGCACGCCGCCGTCGACGCCGCCCGTCATGTTCCACAGGACCCACGTGTCGGTGTTGCCGAACACGAGGTCGCCGGCGTCGGCCGCCTCGCGGGCGCCCTCGACGTTGTCGAGGATCCACTTGACCTTGGGGCCGGAGAAGTAGGTCGCGAGCGGGAGTCCCACGATCGCCTTGTACTTCTCGGGGCCCGCGTCACCCCCGAGGTCGTCGACGATCTTCTGCGTGCGGGTGTCCTGCCAGACGATCGCGTTGTAGACGGGCTTGCCCGTCTTCCGGTTCCACACGACCGCGGTCTCGCGCTGGTTGGTGATGCCGACCGCGGCGATGTCGGTGTACGTGACGTTGGCGCGGGTCAGGGCCAGGCCGACCGCCTCGCGGACGTTGTTCCAGATCTGCTCGGGGTTGTGCTCGACCCAGCCGGCCCGCGGGAAGATCTGGTCGTGCTCGAGCTGGCCGGAGGAGACGATCTCCCCGGCGTGGTTGAAGACGATGGCCCGGGAGCTGGTGGTTCCCTGGTCGATGGCGAGAACGTAGTCGGCCATGGTGTGTCAGTCCTTCACGTCGGTGTGGTTGAGCGGTTGTCGCGCGGTGCGCGACCGAGCGTCGGGGCCGCGGGCGTCACGTGGGGTGCTGCCCGACGGCGGGTCGTCGCGTGACCGGGGCGGGTCGCCCCGCCC
>NZ_JBHUAD010000389.1:0-1721 GCF_042789955.1 Oerskovia sp. NPDC056781 | reverse complement strand
GGCCGCAACTGACGCTGAGGAGCGAAAGCGTGGGGAGCGAACAGGATTAGATACCCTGGTAGTCCACGCCGTAAACGGTGGGCGCTAGGTGTGGGTTTCCTTCCACGGGATCCGTGCCGTAGCTAACGCATTAAGCGCCCCGCCTGGGGAGTACGGCCGCAAGGCTAAAACTCAAAGGAATTGACGGGGGCCCGCACAAGCGGCGGAGCATGTGGATTAATTCGATGCAACGCGAAGAACCTTACCTGGGTTTGACATATACCGGAAAGCCGTAGAGATACGGCCCCCCTTGTGGTCGGTATACAGGTGGTGCATGGCTGTCGTCAGCTCGTGTCGTGAGATGTTGGGTTAAGTCCCGCAACGAGCGCAACCCTTGTCCTGTGTTGCCAGCGCGTAATGGCGGGGACTCGCAGGAGACTGCCGGGGTCAACTCGGAGGAAGGTGGGGACGACGTCAAGTCATCATGCCCCTTATGTCCAGGGCTTCACACATGCTACAATGGCCGGTACAGAGGGCTGCGATACCGTGAGGTGGAGCGAATCCCTTAAAGCCGGTCTCAGTTCGGATCGGGGTCTGCAACTCGACCCCGTGAAGTCGGAGTCGCTAGTAATCGCAGATCAGCAACGCTGCGGTGAATACGTTCCCGGGCCTTGTACACACCGCCCGTCACGTCATGAAAGTCGGTAACACCCGAAGCCGGTGGCCTAACCCTTGTGGAGGGAGCCGTCGAAGGTGGGATCGGCGATTGGGACGAAGTCGTAACAAGGTAGCCGTACCGGAAGGTGCGGCTGGATCACCTCCTTTCTAAGGAGCATCTCCCCATGCATCCCCGAACAGTCGGGGAGTGTGTGAGGGCAGAGCCATTTCGGATTCACATGTAATCCGGTGGTGCTCATGGGTGGAACACTGACTACCTCATCTACATGTCAGCGGGCCTGTGTGCCGGCTGGTGGGTGATATATCGGCATACTGTTGGGTCCTGAGAGAACACGCAAGTGTGACCTCGAAGGAAGGAACGACAAGCGGGAAACGCAGGTCATACCGCAGCGGGAACTTCGGTTCTGGTTGGTCCGGTGTCTGCATGGGTTTTCTGTTTGTGTGTTGTTTGAGAACTGCACAGTGGACGCGAGCATCTTTGTTGTAAGTAATTAAGAGCGTACGGTGGATGTCTTGGCACCAGGAGCCGATGAAGGACGTAGGAGGCTGCGATAAGCCTCGGGGAGCTGTCAACCGAGCTGAGATCCGAGGATTTCCGAATGGGGAAACCCAGCCACAGTGATGTGTGGTTACCCGCGCCTGAATATATAGGGCGTGTGGAGGGAACGTGGGGAAGTGAAACATCTCAGTACCCACAGGAAGAGAAAACAACATGTGATTCCGTGAGTAGTGGCGAGCGAAAGCGGAAGAGGCTAAACCATGGGTGTGTGATAGCCGGCGGGCGTTGCATTCGTGGGGTTGTGGGATCCGTCTTGTCAATTCTGCCGGATTGGCCGACAGTAAGAAATCATCGTGTTAGTCGAAGTGGTCTGGAACGGCCTGTCGTAGAGGGTGAGAGTCCCGTAGACGAAAACATGGTGACTGTCGTGACGGACACCCGAGTAGCAGCGGGCCCGTGAAATCTGCTGTGAATCTGTCGGGACCACCCGATAAGCCTGAATACTCCCTGGTGACCGATAGCGGACTAGTACCGTGAGGGAAAGATGAAAAGTACCCCGGGAGGG
>NZ_JBHUAD010000388.1:0-1721 GCF_042789955.1 Oerskovia sp. NPDC056781 | reverse complement strand
GCGCGGGCCCGGCCCGGCACCCGTCCCTGTCCGGTCTCGTGCGGCGTCCGCGCCGCACCTCGCGAAGGGTGACCCGTAGTGGGTGACTACCTCTCTCAGTTCCTGCGACTCTTCGAGTCCTACGACGTCCTGGGCGCGTTCTGGGTCAACATCCAGCTGACGTTCTGGGCGGCGATCCTCGCGCTGGTCATCGGCACGGTGCTCGCGCTCATGCGGATCTCCCCGATCCCGAGCCTGCAGTGGGCGGGCGCGACGTACGTCACGCTGTTCCGCAACACGCCGCTGACGATCATCATGGTCTTCCTGACCCTGGGGGTCTGGGGGCAGCTCAAGATCCAGCTCGCCGACGACTTCCCGTCGAACTTCTTCCGGTTCGCGGTCCTCGGGCTCGCGGTCTACCACGCCGCGTTCGTGTGCGAGGCGATCCGCTCGGGGGTCAACACCGTGCCGATCGGTCAGGCCGAGGCCGCACGCGCGATCGGCCTGTCGTTCCTGCCCGCCGCGCGGATCGTCATTCTTCCCCAGGCGTTCCGCGGGTCGGTGGCGCCGCTCGGCAACGTGCTCATCGCCCTCATCAAGAACTCGACCGTGGCCGCCGCGGCCGGCGTCGCGACGGAGACCTCCAGCCTCATGAAGACCATGATCGAGTTCGACTCCGACGTCATCATCGCGATCTTCCTGACGTTCGCGATCGGCTACGTGATCCTCGTGATCCCGGTGGGCCTCGCGACGACTGCGCTGTCCCGCCGGCTGGCGGTGAAGCGATGAGCGCGCAGCAGCAGACGGTGCTGTTCGACGCGCCGGGCCCTCGTGGACGACGGACCATCGTGGTCGGCAACGTCGTGGGCGCGATCGTGGTGGCGGGGATCGCCGCCTACGCGCTGGTCCTGCTGGGCCGCGAGGGGCAGCTGTCCGCCGAGAAGTGGCAGCCGATCTTCACGTCCGACGCGTGGGAGAACTTCTACCTGCCGGGCCTCGTCGACACCCTGCGCGCCGCGGGCGTGGCGATCGTGGGGGCGATCGTGTTCGGCCTGCTGTTCGGTGTCGGGCGGCTCTCGTCGGTCCGGCTGGTCCGTTGGCTCTCGGGGCTGGTCGTCGAGTTCTTCCGAGCGGTCCCGGTCCTGCTCATGATGATCTTCTTCTGGCTGTTCCTGGCCCAGCTCAAGGTGCCGGACGCCCCGTTCATGGCGGTCGTGATCGCCCTGATCCTGTACAACGGGTCGGTCGTCGCGGAGCTGGTCCGCTCGGGCGTGTACGGGCTGCCCACGGGGCAGCGCGAGGCGGCTCTCGCGGTCGGTCTGACGCGCGGCCAGTCGCTCCGGTCGGTCGAGGTGCCGCAGGCGCTCATCGCGATGCTGCCGGCGCTCGTCTCCCAGCTCGTGGTGGTCCTCAAGGACACCGCGCTGGGCTACATCATCACGTACACCGAGCTGCTCCAGGAGTCGCGCCGCCTGGGGTCGGCGTACGGCAACATCCTGCAGTCGCTGCTCGTCGCGGCGATCCTGTTCATCACGATCAACTACGTCCTGTCGAAGGTCGCCGAGATCCTCGCGCGCCGCCTCAAGGGACGGACCGCAGGTCCGGTCCGGGCTGCGACTCCCGGCCTCGCGGTCGGGGCACGGGGCGCGGCCCCGGTGGGCACGGCTCCCGTCGTCCCGACGGCGCCGAAGTAGGCGCCAGCAGCGCGAGCACGGCCGTCCCGGTCCACCGCGGACCGGGAC
>NZ_JBHUAD010000387.1:0-1850 GCF_042789955.1 Oerskovia sp. NPDC056781 | reverse complement strand
TCCTCGGGGAGGCGGGCCGTCCGTCGTCTCGGGCCGTCCGTCGTCCCGGGCGGGGCGGGGGGCCGTCAGCCCCAGCAACCCCGCGCGGCCAGCACGTCGCGCAGCAGGTCCGCCCGGTCCGTCACGATGCCATCGACACCCAGGTCCAGGAGCCGCGCCATCTCGACAGAGTCGTTGTTGGTCCACACGTGCACCAGGCGTCCCGCTGCGTGCGCGGCGGCCACCGTCCGTGCGTCCACGACCCGCACCCGCCCCTGCGCGACGGGGACCTGCAGGCAGTCCGCGCCCCGCAGCGCCCACGAGGCCACGGCGCCGGACGGTCCCCGGGGAGCCCCCGCCCGGGCGGCGAGGAGGAACGTCACGACCTCGCTCGTCCCGGTCGAGGTCGCCACGGGCCGGGTCAGGAGAGCGACCGTCCGGCGTCGCCGCGCGGGGGAGAAGGACGTCACGCACACGCGCTCGTGCGCGCGGGTGCGCTCGACGGCCGCCGCGACGGGCCCGACGGCGGAGTCCGCCTTGACGTCGACGTTCACGCGCAGGTCCGGCCAGGTCCCCAGGACGTCCTCCAGGAGCGGCACGGGCTCGACCCCGCCGATCCGCGCCCGCCGCACGCTCTCCCAGGGCAGGTCCGCGACCAGGCCCCAGCCGTCGGTCGTGCGGTCCAGGCTCGCGTCGTGCAACGCGACCGCGACGCCGTCGGACGTCGCGTGCGCGTCGGTCTCGACGTACCGGAAGCCCAGGTCCCGGGCCGCGGCGAACGCCGCGAGCGAGTTCTCGAGCCCGTCCCGGGAGAAGCCGCGGTGCGCGAGCGCGACGAACCCCGTGGGGGAGTCGAGGTAGGGATGGTGCCAGGCGCCCGGACGTCCGCCGCGGGCCCCGGGACCGCTCACCGGACGGCTCCTGCGGCGTGCCCGTCGCCCTGCCGGCGGTCCCGCCCGACCCGGTCGCCGAGCCAGCCCAGCACCGCGTCCAGGTACGCGAGCCGCGGACCGTCCGCCGACAGCGTGAGGTCGTGCACCCCGCCCTCGATCGCCCGGACCGTCACGTCGGCACCGATCCGCGGCGCGAGCCGCTCGATCTGGGCGACGTCCAGGACCGTGTCCTGCGCATCGAGCAGCGGGTTGTCCAGGTCGTCGGGCCCCGAGGCTGCGGAGCGGGCGACCAGCACCGGGCACGCGACGTCGAGCCCACGGGCGATGCGCGCCTGCCCCTGCCGCACCGCCCGCAACCACCCCGCGCGCACGGGCAGACCCTCGGGACGCTTGAGCGTCGGGTCGAACTCCCACCGGCCCCCGTTCGCGGCCAGCAGGTGCGCCGCGTACGCCGACGGCGCGGCGCTCAGCACCGCGAGCGGAGACCACGGCCCGACGGCGTCGAGCACCCGGGTGGCGATCGTCCGGTTCAACCAGCTCGAGTTGAGGTCGAGGAACGGCGAGTCCAGCACGAGCGCCTCGATCAGCCCCTGGCGACGGTGGGCGTGCGCCCACAACGACGCCACGAGGCCGCTCGTCGAGTGTGCGTGCACCACGACCGGCAGACCCGGGTGCAGCCCCCGGACGGCCGCGACCGCGACCGACAGGTCCGTCGCCGGCTCCCGCAGGTCCTCCACGAAGTGCGGCACCTGCCCCGGGCGCCACGACCGACCCGCGCCGCGCAGGTCCACCGCGAAGAACCCGTAGCCCGCATCCTCCACCGCCCTCGCCAGGTGCTCCTGGAAGAAGTAGTCGTTGTACCCGTGCACGTGCAGGAAGACCCCGCGCAGGTCGCCGTCCGAGACGACCGCCTCGCCCGTGCCCGCGCCCGGCGTGCGCCGCACGAGCGTCGCGACGGGCGCAGGCACGGCCTCAGGG
>NZ_JBHUAD010000386.1:0-1917 GCF_042789955.1 Oerskovia sp. NPDC056781 | reverse complement strand
CGCGCGTGCCCGCCCCCCCGCGGGTCCCCGCGCCGCGCGCCTCACCACCACCCCCCGCGGGGCGCCCCGGGCCGCCCGACGGGCGCCTCTCCCACCCGGGAGAGGCGCCCTTCGACGTACTGGGGTCACGGGAACGGCGACCTGAGGGGCCGGGCGGCCTAGAGGCGAACGACCGCCTGCGCCTTCATGAGGACCTTGGCGGCCTCGAACGTGACCGTGAGGTCGACGCGGACCGTGCGCGCCTCGAGGTCGATCGCGCCGATCGCGCCCGAGACCGAGATCACGGCCTCGCCGGGGTTCGGCACCGGGACCGGGCGCGTGAAGCGCGTCTGGTAGTCCACGACAGCGCCCGGGTCGCCGGCCCAGTCCTCGACCAGCGCGACGGCCGCGCCCATGGTGAACATGCCGTGCGCGATCACGCCCGGCAGGTCCACGCTCTGCGCGAAGGCGTCGTTCCAGTGGATCGGGTTGAAGTCGCCGCTCGCACCGGCGTAGCGGACGAGGCGGGCCCGGTCGACGAGGACCTCACGCGTCCCGACGACGTCGCCCACCGCGAGGGCGGAGAGGTCCGGTCGCGTGGTGCTCACCGGAGAGGCGATGTGCTCGGTCATGCGTCCTCCCCGCGGACGACGAGGCTCGACGTGACGGTCGCGACGGGCTCGACGGTTCCGGAGCCGTCCGCCGCCAGGGCGCCGATCTCGGCGCGCGTCGTGACCATCGAGATGCCCGCCCGCTGCGTGATCGAGTCGACGTGCAGCACGGTCACGAGCTCGTCGCCGGCGACGATCGGACGGTGGTGCACGAACCGCTCGTCCGCGTGGACGACCCGCGTGAAGTCGACACGGGCCTCAGGGTCCTGGATGAAGGGAGCCTCGGCACGCTGCGCGACGATCACCGCGAACGTGGGCGGTGCGATCAGGTCCGGATAGCCCAAACCCCGCGCAGTGGCCACATCGTGGTGCGCGGGGTGGGTCGAACCGACAGCAGCGGCGAACTCGCGGATCTTCTCGCGGCCGACCGAGTACGGGGCGGTAACCGGGTACTCACGACCGGCGTAGTCAGCGTTGATCGCCATGCGTGCGGAGATGCTCAGCGGAGCCGCTGGATCAGCGGGTCTCGCGGTGAGCGGTGTGCTTGCCGCAGCGCGGGCAGAACTTCGCCAGCTCGAGACGGTCGGGGTCGTTGCGGCGGTTCTTCTTGGTGATGTAGTTCCGCTCCTTGCAGTCCACGCATGCGAGCGTGATCTTCGGGCGAACGTCTGAGCTCTTGCTTGCCACGGTAGTGCCACCTCTCGCGCCTCCGGAGGGCGCTACGTGCTTGCTAGGCCGCACGGCGCCGGCCGCCGTACGGTGTGTTGTCAGGAAGTGGTAGCGGGGGCGGGGCTCGAACCCGCGACCTCACGATTATGAGCCGTGCGCTCTGACCAGCTGAGCTACCCCGCCGCGTGATGAACGCGGGGTCGTGTCGCCAGTATTCCAGCGAGACGACCCCGCGTCACTTCACAGAGCCCCGAAAGGGAATCGAACCCTTGACCTTCTCCTTACCATGGAGACGCTCTGCCGACTGAGCTATCGGGGCAGCGGTGAAAAGATTACACGGGTTCGGCCGTGGTGCGAAATCGACCTCGGAGACCACCCGAAACCCCAGTGATCAGGCCGATTCTGCGGCCTGTGCGAGAGCGGGGTTCCTCGCACTGCGGGCGCGCGCCGGGCGAGCGGTACCGGTCCGACATGTCACGACTTCACCCTCCGGCCGCGCGCACCGCCCGCGACCTGAGTGCGCCCCGGAGACGCACCGCAGGCCGGACGACCGCGGTGAGCTCCGCCGTCGGGCCGGCGGCCTGGCCCCTGGAGGCGGTGACCGCACGGCCCCCGCACGACGGCCCCGGAAACGCGAACGAGGCGCCACCCGAATGGG
>NZ_JBHUAD010000385.1:0-1923 GCF_042789955.1 Oerskovia sp. NPDC056781 | reverse complement strand
AGAAGCCGACGGCGAGGACGACGTCGGCCATGCCCGAGCGGATCGCGCGAGCCAGGGGCGTCTACTCACTTCTCGGCGGGCGCGGATGGGCGGGCGCGGATGGGCGGGCGCGGCTGGGCAGAGTGCGACACGCGGTAGTTCGCTCTGTCCGGTAGTGCGTGTTGCGTAGTAGTCTCTGGCGCACAGGAGTCGGGCGAGCAGGGAGTCAGGGTGGACACCACACAGCTGTTGAAGGGCGTCCTCGACGCGGCGGTCCTCGCCGTCGTCGCGGACGAGGACGGGTACGGGTACGACGTCGTGCGCCGCCTGCGGGCCGCGGGCCTCCAGGAGGTGGGCGACGCGTCGGTCTACGGCACGCTGCGCCGCCTGTACGCGGGCGGGATGCTCACGAGCTATGTCGTCCCCTCGGACGAGGGCCCGCACCGCAAGTACTACGGCATCAACGCGCAGGGCCGGGCCATGCTCGACACCCAGCGCAAGGAGTGGCAGGAGTTCTCCGGCACGCTGACCGGACTCCTCATGACCTCGGAAGGAGCCGCGTGATGTCCATGACCCTGAGCCCCGAGGCCGTGATCCTCGACCAGGTCCGCCGCTACGCCGCGGACGTCCGCGCGCACCTCGCTGACCTCTCGCCCGAGCAGGTCGACGACCTCACCGACGGCCTTGAGGCGGACCTCGCGGAGGCCCTCGCCGACATGCCGGGCGCGCTGCGTCCGCTCCCGGAGGGGAGCGAGGTGCCCGACGGCGGAGCGACCGCTCTCCTCGACGTCGCCGCGCGCTTCGGTCCGGCCGCCGAGTACGCGGCCGAGCTCCGGTCGGCCGCAGGCCTCGACCCCGCAGCCCCGGGGCCGCGTCCGAGGATCGGGCTGCGCGGACGCCTGTTCGTGCTGGGGGGGATCTTCGAGTCGGGGTGGAAGTCCCTGTGGGCTCCGGTGACCTCCTCCCCCCAGTGGGCCGCGTTCTGCGAGTTCGCCGCGGTGCTGAGGCCCGCGTGGTGGGTCCTGCGGGCGTGGGTCGTGGTGCTCGTCTTTTACGGCTGGTTCAACATGCCCCAGAACTTCGAGCTCGTGCCCCGGGCGCTGTTCTGGCGGTTCCTTCTGGTGCTCGCGATCGTCGTGAGCGTGCAGTGGGGAAGGGGCCGGTGGCTGCGCTGGCGTGGTCTGGACCTGCTGCGCAAGACGGTCAACGTCCTTGCGGTCCTCGTGGCCGTGCCGTTCTTCGTGAGCGCGGCCTTCGGGACCAACGCGGAGCTCAACGGTCTCTCCACGAGTTCCTCGGGCTCGTACGACCAGGGGTATCAGCAGGGCGTCGGCGACGCCTCGAACGGCTACGGCGCGAGCGGCGTGAGCACGGGCGGGGCTGGTAGCGGGGTCTTCGTCGACGGCTCGCCCGTGAGCAACCTGTTCGTGTACGACGCGAGCGGCCGTGCCCTCCAGGACGTCCAGATCTTCGACGACCAGGGCCGTCCCGTCCGGACGATCACGGCCGAGGGCGCCACGCAGCCCTGGACGCTGCCGGACTTCGAGCAGGGGTGGTACTTCCAGCCCTCGTTCTCGACCGACGGTCGCGAGCGCTGGAACGTCTACCCGTTGCGCGGGCTGCCCGAGGACGCGGTCGAGTGGGACGGCTCCGAGCGTCCCGTCCCGCTCGAGGGCGAGCAGCCACGGTCGATGCCGTCGCCGTTCCTGCAGGCGCAGCCGCTCCTGGTGCCCTCGACGACCGGCGGCACGCAGGCCCCCGCGCCCGACGCCGGAACGGCCCCGGCCGACCCCGGGGACCCGGCCACCCCGCAGGCTCCGACCGGCGGCGAGGCCCCCGCGGACCAGTTGGTCGACGGCACGACCGCACCTTCCTCCCGCGTCCCGAGGGGGCCCTCGTCGGCCACCGCGACGCCGGTGCTCGAGGCCTCGACGGGAGCTGCGC
>NZ_JBHUAD010000384.1:0-1933 GCF_042789955.1 Oerskovia sp. NPDC056781 | reverse complement strand
ACAGAGGTAGACCTCCCGGAGGTCTACCTCGCACACACGGGTCTACCTCGGCATCGTGATCTCGACCCGGCTACCTCGGCAGGGGCCGCGTCAGACCGACCAGCGGACCTCGCTCGGACGCGACTCGTTCCACAGGCGGTCGAGCGCGGTGACCACGTAGGTGTACTTCTTGCCGCGCAGCGCGGTCTCGTCGAGGTAGTCCTGCAGGACTCGCGCCTCGGCGCGCTGCGTCGCGACGAGGTGCGCCGGGTTCTCGACGTCGACCTTCCTGACCCATCCGTCGACGCGGTAGATCGCGAACGACGTCGCGGGGAAGCGGCGTCCGCCGGCGTCGGTCCAGTGGACGCGGACGCCGTCGTCGCGCCACCCGGCCCACGCGAGGACCGGGGTGCGCAGCGGCTGCGCGGGCAGCTTCGGGGAGGCGGGCACGAGCGCCGGATGGCGGTAGTGGTCCTCGAGCACCCGGGTCATGGAGCCCTGCGGGTCGGCCGGGACGTGCTTGGCCGAGAAGTAGACGTTGCCGAGCACGGGCCCGACCTCGGCGTCGACCTGCTGGCTGAAGGTCAGGTGGTTCGACATCTCCGCGGGGTCGGTGAAGACGCCCGACGTGACCTTGTAGAGCGCCTCGCCGACGAAGAGCTGCGTGCCGGACTGGGCCGCGACCTCGGCCCACCACGGCACGAGCTTCGCGTAGTCCGCGACGGCGAGCCCGATCTGCCAGTAGATCTGCGGGTTGATGTAGTCGAGCCACCCCTCGGTGACCCACTTGCGCGTGTCGGCGAACTGCATGTCGTACGACTGCGAGCCGTTGGTCGCCGAGCCGCGCGGGTCGGTCGAGGCGTTGCGCCAGATCCCGAACGGGCTGATCCCGAACTTGACCCACGGCTTGACCTGCTTGATGCGCTGCGAGATGGACTGCACGAACGTGTCGACGTTGTGGCGGCGCCACTCCTCGACCGTCGCGAAGCCCGCGCCGTGCGTCGCGTAGGTGTGCGCGTCGGGGATGGTCTGGCCCGCGACCGCGTAGGGGTAGAAGTAGTCGTCGAAGTGCACGCCGTCGAGGTCGTAGTTCTCGACCGAGTGCAGGATCGCGCGCTGGATGTGCTCCTGCGCCTCGGGCAGGCCGGGGTCGAAGTAGAGCTTGCCGCCGTAGGCCCACACCCACTCGGGGTGCCGGCGGGCCGGGTGCTCGGGGACGAGCTGGGCGGGGTCCGCCTGCATCGAGACGCGGTACGGGTTGTACCAGGCGTGGATCTCGATGTTGCGCTTGTGCGACTCCTCGACGACGAACGCGAGCGGGTCGTAGCCGGGGTCCTTGCCCTGGGTGCCCGTGAGGTACTGCGACCACGGCTCGTAGGGGCTGGGCCAGAACGCGTCGGCCGTCGGCCTGACCTGCACGAACACGGCGTTGAGCCGGTACTGCTCGGCCACGTCGAGCCAGTGCAGGTACTCGGCCTTCTGCTGCTCGGCGCTCAGCCCGGCGGCCGAGGGCCAGTCGATGTTGACGACGCTCGAGATCCACATGGCGCGCAGCTCGCGCTTGCGCGGCACAGGGCCCGACGGCGTAGCTCCCGTCGCCGCGACGGGTGCCGTCGCGGCCGCGGCGGGGGAGAAGGAGCCGATCGTCACGCTCAGCGTGCTGGCCGCGATGCCGGCGGTCGCGAGCGTGAGGAAACCGCGGCGGCCGAGGCCCGTGGTCTCGGGCGAGGGGGTGGTGGGAGCGGGGGCGACCGCGGTGGGGTCGCTCGGGTGGTGCGTCATGTCCATGCCTCCGTTGGTACGGGTCCGATGCATGGAAGAGAATTTCACAGTTCTCCTCATTTGTGAAGGAATCTGCCGCCAGCCTGGCCGGCGGGCCCGGCCGGCGGGCCCGGCCGGCCGACCAGGCCGGTCGACCAGGCGGCCGACCAGCGGACGAGAACGGGGTTGAGGC
>NZ_JBHUAD010000383.1:0-1948 GCF_042789955.1 Oerskovia sp. NPDC056781 | reverse complement strand
CCTCCAGGAGGTCTACCTCGCGCACAGGGGTCTACCTCGGCGGATCCTTGCGACGGGCCGACGGCCCGTGGTCGGCCCGTTGTCAGCCCGTGGTCAGCACGGCCTCGATCTCGCGGGAGAATGGAGAGCTGGGTGCTGCGTCCCGCGCGGATGCGCCCCGCCCCCTCGACCTCGATCGCGCAGGAAACTGCAGGAAGCCACAGGACGTTCCAGTGCCCTCAGCGGACCAGCCCACCACGACCTCCAGCACCACCGCCCCCGCGGCCGCCTCACCGGCGACCGCGGCGAAGGAGCAGGCGACCGTCCTCGCGGAGGCCTCGCGCCGCCGCTCGTTCGCCGTCATCAGCCACCCGGACGCGGGAAAGTCGACCCTCACCGAGGCGCTCGCCCTGCACGCCAACGCGATCCGCGAGGCGGGCCGCGCGGACGGCAAGGCCGGCAGGCGCACGGTGTCCGACTGGATGGACATGGAGCAGGACCGCGGTATCTCGATCACGTCCGCAGCCCTTCAGTTCACCTACCGCGACGCGATGATCAACCTGGTCGACACCCCGGGCCACGCCGACTTCTCCGAGGACACGTACCGCGTGCTGTCCGCGGTCGACGCGGCCGTGATGCTCGTCGACGCCGCCAAGGGCCTCGAGGTCCAGACCATGAAGCTGTTCGCGGTCTGCAAGCACCGCGGCATCCCGCTCATCACAGTCATCAACAAGTGGGACCGTCCGGGCAAGGACGCGCTCGAGCTCATGGACGAGATCCAGGAGCGCACGGGACTGGTCCCGACGCCGCTCACGTGGCCCGTGGGCGTCGGCGGCGACTTCCGCGGCGTCCTGGACCGCCGCACGGGTCAGTACGTGCACTACACGCGCACCGCGGGCGGCACGACGATCGCCCCCGAGGAGGTCATGGACCCGGACGCAGCACTGGCCCGCGAGGGTGAGGCGTGGACGACCGCGACCGAGGAGGCCGAGCTGCTCGCCGACACCAACGGCGACCATGACCAGGAGTCGTTCCTGGCCGGTCAGACGACCCCGGTGCTGTTCGGCTCGGCGGTGCAGAACTTCGGCGTCCACGCGCTGCTCGACGTCCTGGTCGACGTCGCGCCCTCGCCCTCGCCGCGCGTCACCGTGAACGAGGACACGCGTCCCGTCGAGGCACCCTTCAGCGCGTTCGTCTTCAAGATGCAGGCCGGCATGGACACCGCGCACCGCGACCGCCTCGCGTTCGCGCGCATCTGCTCGGGCGTGTTCGAGCGCGGCATGGTCGTGAGCTCGGCCCGCACGGGCAAGCCCTTCGCGACGAAGTACGCGCAGCAGGTCTTCGGTCGTGAGCGCACGATCGTCGACACGGCGTACCCGGGCGACGTCGTGGGGCTCGTCAACGCGGCTGGCCTGCGCGTGGGCGACACGCTGTACCTGGACAAGAAGGTGGAGTTCCCGCCGCTGCCGACGTTCGCACCCGAGCACTTCGCGGTCATGCGCGCCAAGGACGTCTCGCGCTACAAGCAGTTCCAGCGCGGCGTCATGCAGCTCGGCGCCGAGGGAGTCGTGCAGGTCCTGCGCTCGGACCTGCGCGGTGACCAGGCGCCCGTCCTGGCCGTGGTCGGCCCCATGCAGTTCGAGGTCGCCGAGCACCGCATGGCGACCGAGTTCAACGCCCCCGTGACGCTCGACCGCCTGGGCTACTCGATGGCGCTGCGCACCACGAAGGACTGGGTCGCGAAGCTCAACGAGCAGCCGGGCGTCGAGGTCCTCCAGCGCGAGGACGGCGAGTACCTGGCGCTCTTCCCGGACCGCTGGCGCGTGACGTCGGTGCGCAACCGCCTCGACGACGTGGTCCTGCTCGAGGACGAGATCTTCGGCTGACGCACCGGGCGCGGGGCAGCAGCGCCGTAGATGCCCCTCAGAGCCCTCGACGCCCGACGGCGGAGCGCGCCCACGTACCCGGG
>NZ_JBHUAD010000382.1:0-1995 GCF_042789955.1 Oerskovia sp. NPDC056781 | reverse complement strand
CCCGACGCGGCGCTTGCGCGGCGCCTCGTCGGTGCCGTCGTGACGTGAGACGCCGTCGGCGAGCTGCAGGCCGTCGTCGTCCTGAGGGCCGCGCCCGTCCTCGCCCTCCCGGTGGTTGCCGGTCAACCGGTCGTAGATGCCGCGCAGGCGGCTCGGGATGGCGTGCACGGGCGTCGCGGTGACCACGAGGATCCCGAAGAACCCCAGCAGCAGGAACAGCGGCACCGCGAACCACTCGGTGAGCCCCGTGTGGACCGGGGTCGCGAACAGGTAGCCGATCACGCCACCCGCGTCCTGAACGGCCGCGAAGCCGTCGCGCGGGGCGGGCAGGTCCTCGGCGATGTGCACCAGCGAGCAGACCGACACGACGATGAACGAGAGTCCGATCGTGACGCGCGAGTTCGCCTGCGTCCGCTCGGGGTGCCGCATGATCCGGACGGCCAGCCAGATGAGCAGGACGGGCAGGGCGACCGCGGCGACACCGAAGACGCCCGCCGAGACTGCGTGGACGGCGGTGCCGAACGCGCCCGAGATCCCCCACCACTCGCGGGCCGCGACGATCACGGCGAGTGCCAGGAGGAGGAACGCGACGCCGTCGCGCCGATGTGAGGGGTCCAGCTCTCTTGCTCCCTTGCCGATGCTGCGGGTGACCGCGCCGACCGCGTGCGCGCACCCCAGCCACAGGCCGCGCACCGCGCGGACGGGCCAGGGTGCAGGCCGGGCGGCCGGTCTGCGTGGTGACGAGCTCCGCGGAGCGCGGGACGCGCTCGAAGATCCCCCCGATCTGCCCGTCGCGCCACGCGAGGTGGTCTTGCGGGAGGTCGTGGGCCGTTTCGCCGAGGTGGACGTCCGGGTCGCCATAGTACGCACCACCGTACCCGTGCACGCCAGGTCGGCCCCGCACCCCGAGGGTGCGTGTCCTGTGACGAATCCGGCGACGTTCGCGGGCTGCGCCGGGACACGGCACCCGCGCGTCCGCGGGAGCGGTCGCGACGGGTGGCCGAACCGGGGCAGGATCGGGGCATGAGCACCCCTCCCCCGCTGCGCGAGCTGCACGAGATCGCCGACGGCGTGCACGTCGCGACCGCCGAGATCTGGACGAGCCTCACGACGGTCGTCGTGGCCCCGGACGGACGGGCCCTGGTCGTGGACCCGGGCATCACGGTCGACGAGGTCGAGTCCCTCGCGGCCGCGATCGCCCATCACGGCTGGCGCGTCACCGCCGGGTTCTCGACCCACCCGCACTGGGACCACGTCCTGTGGTCGCGGTCGCTGGGCGACGTCCCGCGCTGGGCCTGCCCGACGGCGGTACGCGCCCAGGAGCAGAGCCTCGCCGAGGACCTCGTGAAGGTGGAGCACGAGGCTCCGGGGCACGACCTCACGCTGTTCGGTCGCCTCACGCCGGTTGCTGGGTCGGGGACGGGTGGTTCCCCAGGGGGCGCACACCCGGACGTGCTGCACCTGCCGTGGCCCGCCGGGCCCGGGCGCTCGACGCCGTCGGGCGCCGCGGCGGCTCCCGGCGTGACACCGGCCGCCACCGAGCCGGTCGTGCTCGTGGTCGAGCACCAGGCGCACGCGCCCGGCCACGGTGCGCTCGTCCTGCCGGGGGCCGGGGTGATCGTCGTGGGAGACATGCTCTCGGACATCGAGGTGCCGCTCCTGGACCTCGAGTCCCCCGACCCCGTGGGTGCGTACCGCGCGGGCCTCGACGTGCTCGAGCGCGCGGTCTCCGAGCACGGTGTGCACACCCTCGTCCCGGGGCACGGGCACGTCGCCACGGGCAGCGACGCGATCTGGGAGCGCTTCGGCGCAGACCGGGCCTACCTCGACGCGCTGGAGACGGCGGCGAGCGGCGACACGGACGGCGCCGACGGCCCGGAGGACCCCCGCGTCACGGGCGAGTGGGTCGTGGGCGAGCACCGCAAGCAGCTCGACCACCTGCGCCGAGCACGCCGCCCGTAGACCTTCCGGGCCGGCGCGGCGCCGGGGCGGCGC
>NZ_JBHUAD010000381.1:0-2002 GCF_042789955.1 Oerskovia sp. NPDC056781 | reverse complement strand
CTCGGGGACGGTGGCCCGTCTGCGTTCCCCGGTTCGCGACAGAGCCGTGACAGCGCCCTGACACCGGCGTGACAGGCACCTCCCGGAGGCTGGGTCCATCAGCCACCAGGAGGAATCCATGACCCACGAATGGGCGGTCGAGGCGCACGGCCTCGTCAAGACGTTCGGCGACAACCGGGCGGTCGACGGCGTCGACCTGAGCATCCGCACCGGCTCGGTGTACGGCGTGCTCGGCCCGAACGGCGCCGGCAAGACCACCACCATCAGCATGCTCGCGACGCTCCTGCGCCCCGACGCGGGCGAGGCCCGGGTCTTCGGGCACGACGTCGTCCGCGAGGCCCAGGTCGTGCGTCAGCTCATCGGCGTCACGGGCCAGTACGCCTCGGTCGACGAGACGCTGAGCGCGACCGAGAACCTCGTGATCTTCTCGCGCCTGCTCGGCCTGGGCCGCGCCGAGGCTCGACGCAAGGCCGCCGAGCTCCTCGAGACGTTCGGCCTGACCGAGGCGGCAACCCGCCCCCTGAAGAACTTCTCGGGCGGCATGCGCCGTCGTCTGGACCTCGCGGCGAGCCTCATCGCCCAGCCACCGCTGATCTTCCTCGACGAGCCCACGACGGGCCTCGACCCGCGCACCCGCGCGCAGATGTGGGACACGATCCGCGAGCTCGTCGCGACGGGTTCGACGGTCGTGCTCACGACGCAGTACCTCGACGAGGCCGACCAGCTCGCGGACCGGATCGCGGTCATCGACCGGGGCCGCGTGGTCGCCGAGGGCACGGCCGACGAGCTCAAGGACGCGGTGGGCAACCAGTCGCTCCAGCTCGGCCTGGTCGCGGCCGCGGACCTGGGGTCGGCGCTCGACATCGTGACGACGTTCGGCGTGCCCGCGACCACGTCCCCCGAGGCCCGGCGCATCACGGTCCCGGTGACGGGCCCCGACGAGGTCACGGACCTCCTGGTCCGGCTGCGCGAGGCCCGCATCGCGGTCGACTCGATCAGCATGGACAAGCCGAGCCTCGACGAGGTGTTCCTGACCCTCACGGGCCACGGCGTCGCGAACGACGGCGAGGACGACGCCCCGGGCACGGCCGCCGCCGGCGACGTCGCCCACGCCACCACCAGCACGCGAGAGGAAGCCCTGCGATGACCACGACCCTCACCGCTCCCCGTCAGCAGATCCAGGCCGGCTCCGACCGCAGCCTGTCCAACCGCACGAGCGTCGCTCAGACGGTGCGCAACACGTTCACCATGGCCTACCGCGGGCTCCTGAAGATCCGCCGGACGCCCGAGCAGCTCGTGGACGTGACGGTCCAGCCGATCCTGTTCACGCTCATGTTCACGTACATCTTCGGCGGCGCGATCGCGGGCGACGTCGTGAGCTACCTGCCCACGATCATCCCGGGCATCCTCGTGCAGACCGTCATCACGACGTCGGTCGTCACGGGCGTCCAGCTCCGCGAGGACATGGACAAGGGCGTGTTCGACCGCTTCCGGTCGCTGCCGATCGCGCGCATCGCGCCGTTGTCGGGCGCGCTGCTCGCGGACACCGTCCGGTACGGCATCGCGACGACCCTCACGTTCGCGATGGGCTACGCCATGGGCTACCGCCCCGAGGGCGGCCTGGGGTCGGTCGTCCTGGCGGGCCTGCTCGTGATCGTGTGCTCGTGGGCCGTGAGCTGGATCTTCGCGTTCTTCGGCGTGATCGCCCGGACGGCGTCGAGCGTCCAGGGGATCTCGATGATCATCCTGTTCCCGCTCACGTTCCTGTCGAACGCGTTCGTCCAGCCCGACACCATGCCGGGCTGGCTCCAGGGCTTCGTGAACGTCAACCCGGTCTCGCACCTGGTCACCGCGGTGCGCGCGCTGACGAACGACGGGGTGCTCGGTGCGGACGCGGTGATCTCGCTCGTCGGTGCGGCGGTCATCGTCGCGGTCTTCGCGCCCCTCACGGTGCGGGCGTACATGCGCAAGGCCTGAGCGTCGCGACCGACCGCGTACGAGC
>NZ_JBHUAD010000380.1:0-2017 GCF_042789955.1 Oerskovia sp. NPDC056781 | reverse complement strand
GACGGCGTCACTGTCGTGGCGTCGTCGGCCCGCCTCTCGCGTGTCGTCCACCGGGACGTCCCTGACCATCGCCCCGGACGGGAGTACAGTGGCAGCGTGCACGTGACTCAGCTGCTCCTCCTTCGTTGCCGCGACGAGGCCCTCTAGGCCGCATCCTCGTCGCGGTGGTCTGGTGTGCCGGCTGAACAGCACCGACGAAGAGATCGCGAAGGACAAGATGAGCACCACGGCCCAGACCCCCCAGACCAGCACCCGTTCGGTACAGCAGCCGTCGGGCATGCCGGTGCACAAGTACGAGCCCTTCCACCAGCAGTTCGACGTGTCGCTGCCGGACCGGACGTGGCCGGACAAGCGCATCGAGAAGGCTCCGCGCTGGTGCGCGGTCGACCTGCGTGACGGCAACCAGGCGCTGATCGAGCCGATGAACGCCGAGCGCAAGCTGAAGATGTTCCAGCTGCTCGTCGACATGGGCTACAAGGAGATCGAGGTCGGTTTCCCGTCGGCCTCGCAGACCGACTTCGACTTCGTGCGCCTGCTCATCGAGGAGGGGCACATCCCGGACGACGTCGTGATCCAGGTCCTGACGCAGTCCCGCGAGCACCTGATCGCCCGCACGTACGAGTCTTTGCGGGGGGCGAAGCAGGCGATCGTGCACCTGTACAACTCGACGTCGCGGCTCCAGCGTGACGTGGTCTTCCGCACCGACCGTGAGGGCATCGTCGCGATCGCGGTGAACGGTGCGAAGCTGTGCCGCAAGTTCGAGGAGACCATCCCGGAGACCGCGGTCTTCTACGAGTACTCGCCCGAGTCGTACACGGGCACGGAGCTCGAGTTCGCGGTGGAGATCTGCAACGAGGTCATCGAGGTCTTCGAGCCGACGCCCGACCGCAAGGTCATCATCAACCTGCCCGCGACGGTCGAGATGGCGACGCCCAACGTCTACGCCGACTCGATCGAGTGGATGAACCGCCACCTCGCGCACCGCGAGAACGTCGTCCTGTCGCTGCACCCGCACAACGACCGCGGGACGGCAGTGGCTGCCGCGGAGCTGGGCTACCAGGCCGGTGCGGACCGTATCGAGGGCTGCCTGTTCGGCAACGGCGAGCGCACGGGCAACGTCTGCCTGGTGACGCTCGGCATGAACCTGTTCAGCCAGGGCATCGACCCGGAGATCGACTTCTCCGACATGGACCGCATCCGCCGCACGGTCGAGCACTGCAACCAGATCGCCGTGCACGAGCGTCACCCGTACGCGGGGGACCTGGTCTTCACCGCGTTCTCGGGCTCGCACCAGGACGCGATCAAGAAGGGCCTCGACGCCATGGCCGCCGAGGCCGAGGCCGCGGGCAAGGGCGTCGACGACCTGGTGTGGGGCGTGCCGTACCTGCCCATCGACCCCAAGGACGTGGGTCGGTCGTACGAGGCCGTGATCCGCGTCAACTCGCAGTCGGGCAAGGGCGGCATCTCGTACCTGCTGCAGTCCGAGCGTCACCTGGACCTGCCGCGGCGTCTGCAGATCGAGTTCTCGCGCGTCGTCCAGGCGTTCACGGACGCGGGCGGGCAGGAGGTCACGGGCGACGACATCTGGCGGATCTTCTCGGACGAGTACCTGCCGGCGGCCCCCGAGTCGGGCCTGGAGCAGTGGGGCCGGCTGAAGCTGCGCGGGACCCGCGCGGTGTCGTCGGAGGACGGCCCCGACACCCTGGCGGTCGACGTGCTGGACCGCGGCGAGCACCTGACGCTCGAGGGCTCGGGCAACGGCCCGGTCGCGGCGTTCGTCGACGCGATAGCGCACGTCGGCGTCGAGGTCCGCGTCCTGGACTACGCCGAGCACGCGCTCTCGGAGGGTGGTGACGCGACGGCCGCCGCGTACGTCGAGTGCCAGGTCGGCGACGACGTCCTGTGGGGCGTCGGCATCGACCCGTCGATCACCACGGCCTCGCTCAAGGCGATCGTCTCGGCCGTGAACCGTGCGGAGCGCCCCGAGGGCTGATTCCTCGACCGACGGGTCCCGTGC
>NZ_JBHUAD010000379.1:0-2019 GCF_042789955.1 Oerskovia sp. NPDC056781 | reverse complement strand
GTAGACCCCCGGGAGGTCTACCTCGCGCACACGGGTCTACCTCGGCAGGCCGCAGGCTGCGGGCCGCGGCCCGCCGTCGCAGACCGTGGCTACAGGCTCCGTGCGAGCGCTCGGCCCACGGTCCGCCCCGAGAACAGGCAGCCGCCGAGGAAGGTCCCCTCGAGCGCCCGGTGACCGTGCACGCCCCCTCCGCCGAACCCGGCAGCCTCGCCCGCGGCGTACAGACCCTCGAACACCGAGCCGTCGGTGCGCAGCACGCGGCCGTCGGTGTCGGTGTGCAGACCGCCGAGCGTCTTGCGGGTCAGGACCGAGAGCCGCACCGCGAGCATCGGGCCGTCCTTGGGCGTCGTGAGCGGGCGCGGCGGGGACACCCGGATCACGCGGTCCACGAAGAACTTGCGGGCCATGGCCGTCGCGACGACCTGGTGGTCCTTGCCGAGGCCCGAGCGCACCTGGTCGTCGCGCAGCCGCACGAGCCGTTCGAGCTCGTCGGCGTCGATGTGGCCTCGGGACCCGGGGGTCGCGTCGGTCAGCGCGTTCATGCCGGCTGCGAGCTCGGTCGGGTTCGCACCCCACACGAACTCGGGGGACTCGGCCGCGAACCGTGCCACGGGACCGACGGCCCCGGGCAGGACCCGCTGCGCCAGGAGCCGCACGCTCCGGCCGGTGAGGTCGGGGTTCTGCTCGGACCCCGACAGTGCGAACTCGCTCTCCATGATGGCCTTGTTGAGCACGAACCAGGAGTGGTCGTCGCCGCGGGCCGTGACGTGCTGGAGCGAGCCCAGGGCGTCGAAGCCGGGGAACAGGGGCGAGGGCAGCCGGTGGCCGTGCGCGTCGACCCACAGCGACGAAGGGCCGGGCAGGATGCGGATGCCGTGGTCGGTCCACACGGGCGAGTGGTTCGCGATGCCCTCGGGGTAGTGCCACATGCGGTCCTCGTGGACCAGGGCCGCTCCCGCGTCGCGGGTGATGCCGAGCAGCAGCCCGTCGGTCGAGTCCGGGACGCCCGAGAGCATGCGCGTCGGCAGCACGCCGGCGGACGCGGGCCAGTTCGCACGGACCAGGTCGTGGTTCGCGCCGATCCCCCCGGAGGAGACGACGACGGCGCTCGCCGACAGCTCGACCTCGCCCACGACGTCGCGCACCGAGGGAGCGCCGCGCTCGGCCGGGTCGTCGGCCAGGACCTCGGCGCGCACGCCGGTCACGGCGCCGTCGGTCACGACGAGCCCGGTGACGCGGTGGCGGAAGCGGATGTCGAGGAGGCCCGCCTCCCGGGCGTCGAGCGCGGCGCGGACGAAGGGCTCGAGGATGCCGGGCCCGGTGCCCCAGGTGACGTGGAAGCGGGGCACGCTGTTGCCGTGGCCGCCTGCGGGGTAGCCGCCGCGCTCTGCCCACTGGACGAGCGGGAACCAGCGCACTCCCTTGGCGTGGAGCCATGGGCGCATGTCGCCCGCGGCGAAGTCGACGAATCCGCGCGCCCAGGCGTAGCCCCAGCGGTCGGGTCCGTCGCCGTCGGCGGCGCCGGGGGCGAAGTTCGCCGACCCGAGCCAGTCGTCGAGCGCGAGCTCGGGGGTGTCCTTGACGCCCATGCGGCGCTGCTCGGGGGAGTCGACGAGGAAGAGGCCGCCGAAGGACCAGAAGGCCTGGCCGCCCAGGCTCGCGGCAGGTTCCTGGTCGAGCAGGATCACGTGGCGCCCCGCAGCCGTGAGCTCGGTGGCCGCGACGAGGCCCGAGAGCCCGGCGCCGACAACGATGACCTCGGCGTGGTCAGGGCCGGACCGGCTGGGAGCGCTCCCGTGGGCGGGTGTGCCCGACGGGACGGCGTTGCTCGCGGAAGGGATGCTGACGTCGTTGTCACTCATGCGCAGAGACTAGACCCCGCGCCCCGCCGCGAGGTAGAGGCCAGCCGTCGAGGGAGAGGTCCCAGCCCACACCCCCAGCCCAACCCCCCCAACCACGCCGCCAAATGTCAGCCACGCGGGTCGGGCCCACACCCCGCCGCCGCCCGCCCAGCCTCCC
>NZ_JBHUAD010000378.1:0-2040 GCF_042789955.1 Oerskovia sp. NPDC056781 | reverse complement strand
TCCCGGGCGACAGGACGACCTCAACCCCGTTCTCGGCAGCCAGACGGCCAGCCGGTCAGACGGCCAGCCGTCAGCTCCGCTGGTTCAGGTACCAGCCGATGAGCGCCTGCGTCGAGGGGTCCTGCTCGGCGAGCGCGGACGCGTCACCGGCGACGGCCGGTGCGATCTCGTTCGCGAGCTTCTTGCCGAGCTCGACGCCCCACTGGTCGAACGAGTCGATGCCCCACACGACGCCCTGGACGAACGTGATGTGCTCGTAGAGCGCGATGAGCTGGCCCAGGACCGAGGGTGTGAGCGCAGGCGCGAGGATCGACGTCGTCGGGCGGTTGCCCGAGAACACTCGGGCGCTCACGAGCTCCTCGGCCGTGCCCTCGGCGCGGACCTCGTCGGCGGTCTTGCCGAACGCGAGGGCCTTGGTCTGCGCGAAGAAGTTCGCGAGGAACAGCGAGTGGACATCGACGGGGGTGTCCGAGCCGGCGGCGTCGTCGGTGAGCGGGTGCGCCGGGTTCGCCACGGCGATGAAGTCCGCGGGGATCAGGCGCGTGCCCTGGTGGATGAGCTGGTAGAACGCGTGCTGCCCGTTGGTGCCGGGCTCGCCCCAGAAGACCTCGCCGGTCTCGGTCGTGACGGGCGACCCGTCCCAGCGCACGGACTTGCCGTTGGACTCCATGGTCAGCTGCTGCAGGTACGCCGGGAAGCGGTGCAGGTACTGCGCGTAGGGCAGCACGGCGTGGGTGTGCGCGCCGAGGAAGTTGACGTTCCACACGTTGAGCAGGCCCATGAGCGCGGGCACGTTCTGGGCGATCGGGGCCGTGCGGAAGTGCTCGTCGATCGCGTGGAAGCCGGCGAGGAACTCCTCGAAGCGGGCCGGGCCGATCGCGATCGCGAGCGACGTGCCGATCGCGGAGTCGACCGAGTAGCGGCCGCCGACCCAGTCCCAGAAGCCGAACGCGTTGGCGGGGTCGATCCCGAACGCCGCGACCTTGTCGAGGGCCGTGGAGACCGCGACGAAGTGCTTGCCGACGGCCTCGGCGCGGGCTGCGTCGTCCGCGTCCTCTGCGAGGGCCCCGACGGCCGCGAGCTCGGTCCACAGCCAGTCGCGCGCGAGGCGTGCGTTGGTCAGGGTCTCGAGCGTGCCGAACGTCTTGGACGCGACGATGAACAGCGTGGTGCGGGGGTCGAGGCCCGCGGTCTTCTCGGCGACGTCGGTCGGGTCGATGTTGGACACGAACCGGACGTCGAGGTCCTCGGCCTTGTAGGGCAGCAGGGCCTCGTAGGCCATGACGGGGCCGAGGTCCGACCCACCGATCCCGATGTTGACGACCGTGCGCACGCGCTCGCCCGTGATGCCCTTCCACTCGCCCGAGCGCACCTTGTCGGCGAACGCGTAGACCTTGGCGAGCTCGGCGTGCACGTCGGCGTCGACGTCCTGACCGTCGACGGTCAGCCCCGGGACGGCCCCGGACGGGCGGCGCAGCGCGGTGTGCAGCACGGCACGGTCCTCGGTCACGTTGATGTGGTCGCCGCGGAACATGGCGTCGCGGCGCCCGGCCAGGTCGACTTCGTCCGCGAGGCGCACGAGCAGCGCGAGGGTCTCGTCGGTCACGAGGTTCTTCGAGAGGTCGACGTGGAGGTCGGCGGCGTCGAACGTGAGTCGGTCGGCGCGGCCCGGGTCCTGGGCGAACCAGGTGCGCAGGTCGGGGGACAGCGCGGCCTCGTGGGCCGTGAGATCGGCCCAGGCGGGAGTGGTGGTGGCGTCGATCGGCGGTGTGCTCGCAGTGCTCACGATGGTCTCGCTGCTCCCTGGTCGGTGGGGGTCGTGGGGTGTCGCGGGGTCTTGGCCGGACCCGACAACCGTAGGCCGCGACCTGCACGGTTGTCCTGGCGGCTCACGGTGCGAGCGGTTGTGAGGTGCGCTGCCGGACAACCGTGCACGCCCGACGGCGGAGCATGCGTGGCGCGCGCTCCTCTCCTCGGCCCGCGAGGAAGCGCGAGGTAGACCCGTGCGCGCGAGGTAGAGCTCCGGGAGGTCTACCTCTG
>NZ_JBHUAD010000377.1:0-2044 GCF_042789955.1 Oerskovia sp. NPDC056781 | reverse complement strand
GCACGCACGTGGCGCCGCCGGAGCCGTCTCGTCCCCCAGATTTCCCGACCCCGGCCCTGACCGGGTACCTTGGGATCTTGCTGTGTCTCGATCCGTGCTGCCATCAGTGCGGGGACGGCACAGCGACGCACAACCCTCCTGTCACGGAGAGACCGTGACCGCTGAGTCCGCAGGAGGTGGGTTCACCGCATGCGTCAGTACGAATTGATGATCATCCTCGACCCCGAGATCGAGGAGCGCACCGTTGCTCCGTCGCTCGACAAGTACCTGACGGTCATCAAGACCGACGGTGGCACTGTCGACAAGGTGGACATCTGGGGCCGTCGCCGCCTGTCCTTCGAGATCAACAAGAAGTCCGAGGGCATCTACGCCGTCGTCGACTTCACCTCGACGTCGGACACGGCCAAGGAGCTGGACCGTCAGCTCGGCCTCAACGAGGTCGTCCTGCGCACGAAGGTCCTGCGCACCGACGCTCGCTGATCGCCTCGCACGTCTGACTTCCCTCGCGCCGTCCCGGTGCCCTGCGCGTCCTCAAGGGCGCCGTCAGTGGCACGTGGTGGGATGTCCGCGGACGGGGGTCATCCCCTTCGAAGTTTCTTCGATACGCAACGAACAATGAGGAGCTGGCATGGCTGGTGAAACCGTCATCACGGTGGTCGGAAACCTGACCGGGGACCCGGAGCTTCGCTTCACCCCCGCAGGGGCTGCCGTCGCCAACTTCACCGTGGCGTCCACGCCGCGCACCTTCGACCGCCAGAGCAACGAGTGGAAGGACGGCGACACGCTGTTCATGCGCTGCTCGATCTGGCGCGAGGCCGCGGAGAACGTCGCCGAGTCCTTGACCAAGGGCATGCGCGTGATTGTTCAGGGCCGTCTGGTCCAGCGTTCGTACGAGACCCGCGAGGGGGAGAAGCGCACGGTCGTCGAGCTGCAGGTGGAGGAGATCGGTCCTTCCCTGAAGTACGCCTCCGCGAAGGTCACCCGGGCCCAGCGCTCGGGTGGCGGCAACTTCGGCGGTGGCGGCGGTTTCGGCGGCGGCGGCGCTTCGAGCGGCGGTGGTTTCAGCGCTTCCGGCGGTGGCCAGCAGAACAACGACGACCCGTGGGCCACGGCTGGCCCCGCGTCGTCGGGTGGGTCCTCGTTCTCGGACGAGCCCCCCTTCTAGTCACCGCTCACCCCAGACAAACCCTTCCCGGCAGGGCAGGTGCCCGACGACGGCACCCACCCCGGCCGGGGATAGCACCTTGTGAAGGAGCAACACCATGGCGAAGCCAGTGGTGCGCAAGCCCAAGAAGAAGTCCAACCCCCTGAAGTCGGCGAAGATCGAGTCGGTCGACTACAAGGACACGACCCTGCTGCGGAAGTTCATCTCCGACCGCGGGAAGATCCGTGCCCGTCGCGTGACCGGCGTCTCCGTCCAGGAGCAGCGTCAGATCGCACGTGCCGTCAAGAACGCTCGCGAGATGGCGCTCCTGCCGTACTCGTCGTCCGCACGCTGATCGAGAGGGGATAGAACATGGCAAAGCTCATTCTGACCCACGAGGTCACCGGCCTGGGCGAGCCCGGCGACGTGGTCGAGGTCAAGGACGGGTACGCCCGTAACTTCCTCGTGCCCCGTGGCCTGGCGACCGGATGGTCCAAGGGCGCCGAGTCGCAGATCTCTGCGATCCGCAAGGCTCGGAAGGCTCGCGAGATCGCGACGCTCGACGAGGCCAAGGCGACGCGCGACTCGCTGCAGTCGAAGCCTGTCGTCGTGCAGGCCAAGGCGGGCCAGGGCGGCCGTCTGTTCGGTGCCGTCACCACCGGTGACATCGCCGAGGCCGTGAAGGCTGCCGGCGGCCCGTCCGTCGACAAGCGCAAGATCGAGATCGGCCAGCCGATCAAGTCGACCGGTTCGTACACGGTCACCATCCGCCTGCACGCCGAGGTCTCGGCGAACATCGCGGTCAACGTGGTGGCTGCCTGATCGACTGATCGCCCCTGTCCCGTGAGGGATGGATGGATCGGAGATCTCACCCGACGGCCCGGTCCCCTCTGCGGAGGC
>NZ_JBHUAD010000376.1:0-2052 GCF_042789955.1 Oerskovia sp. NPDC056781 | reverse complement strand
GTCCTCACCTCGGTGAGGACGGGCCCTTTCGACGTTCGCGGCGGCGGCACCGTCGCCGTGAGCGAGGCCCGCCGCGCAACATCGCCGGGCGGCCGGCGCGGACGGGCAGAGGTGCCCGACGGCGTCACGCCTCCGGGCGGCGCGTCAGATGCCCTCGATGACCGTCGTCGTACGCAGCACGGTGAACTGCGCCTGGATGCGCAGCCGGAGCTCCACGGGAGCCTGCTCGTGGCACGAGCGGCGCACGAGCTGCTTGACCAGCTCCTCGGCGCTCAGCTCGGCCAGGCACGGCGAGCAGTGCGCGACGTGCGCGCGCATTCGCACCTCGTCGTCGGAGGTCATCTCCGAGTCGAGGTACTCGTACAGGTGCTTGAGCGCGTGCTCGCACTCGGTCTCACCCTCGGTCGAGTGGGGGATCGGCACGATGACCTCGTCCTGCGCCTCCGTGCCCACGTTCTGCTGACTCACGACTCACCTCCGGGGGTCTTGGCCCCCACCAGTCCTCGGTCCTTTGCGTAGTCGCTCAGGAGATCACGCAGCTGGTGCCGACCGCGGTGGAGCCGCGACATCACGGTCCCGATCGGCGTGCCCATGATCTCGGCGATCTCCTTGTACGGGAAGCCCTCGACGTCCGCGTAGTACACGGCCATCCGGCGGTCCTCCGGCAGCTCCTGGAGAGCCTTCTTCACGTCGGAGTCCGGGAGCCGGTCCAACGCCTCGGCCTCGGCCGAGCGCAACCCCTGCGACGTGTGCGACGCCGCACGGTGGATCTGCCAGTCCTCGACGTCCTCCGCCGCGGACTGCAGCGGCTCGCGCTGCTTCTTGCGGTAGTTGTTGATGAACGTGTTGGTGAGGATCCGGTAGAGCCACGCCTTGAGGTTGGTGTCCGGGCGGTACTGGTGGAACGCGGCGAACGCCTTGGTGAACGTCTCCTGGACCAGGTCCTCCGCGTCGGTCGGGTTGCGCGTCAGGCGCAGCGCCGCCGAGTAGAGCTGGTCGAGGTACACCAGCGCGTCGCGCTCGAAGCGCGCCGAACGGGCCGCGTCGTCCTCCGTGGAAGGAGCCCGGTGGGTGTCCTCGGCGTCATCGGCGCCCGAGAGGTCGCCTGCGCTGCTGCTGATCTGGTCCGTCATCGACAACGAGCCTAGTCCTCCTGCCGGTCGGGTGTCCGCCGAGAGCGCAGAAGGTGCGACCGCGCCGAACGGCACGACCTCGAGGCTCGGTGCGGCGGGGGCGCTCACGGCCGCTTCCGCTTCCAGTACACATGTCACGCTCAGCACAACCGCCCGGTGCGCCGTGTCATTCCCGCAGTGGCCGGATCCCGCGGTTCGCGCGCCTCCCGGGGCGGCAGAGGCAAGCCTGTGCTCGGTGAGGACAGGCAACCATCGGGTGTGCTCGGGCCCGATCCTCGCTAGCGTGACCGCATGACGACCACGACTCCCGACTCCCGGTTCCGCACCCTCCTGCGCGAGCAGGTCGGACACGAGCTCGACGCCCACCAGCAGTACATCGCGATCGCCGTGTGGTTCGACTCGCACGACCTGCCGCAGCTCGCCGCGCACTTCTACCGCCAGTCGGTCGAGGAGCGCAACCACGCCATGATGATCGTGCAGTACCACCTCGACCGTGACCTGGAGATCTCGATCCCCGGCACGGGCGCGGTGCGCAACGACTTCGACTCGGTGCTCGAGCCCCTCCAGCTCGCGCTCGACCAGGAGAAGCAGGTCACCGACCAGATCGAGGCCATCTTCCGCGCGGCCCGCGAGGAGGGTGACGCCCTGGGCGAGCAGTTCCTCCTGTGGTTCCTCAAGGAGCAGGTCGAGGAGGTCGCGTCGGCCACCACGCTGCTGACGGTCGCCCGCCGTGCCGGCGAGAACCTGTTCGACCTCGAGAACTACGTGGCCCGCGAGACCATCGGGGACGGCGGAGAGTCCGCGGACGCCCCCGAGGCTGCCGGCGGCGGCGCCCGCGGTGGCGAAGGTGACGGTCTGCGCGAAGATGCCGCCCATGAGGAACTCGCGGTAGGCGCTGGCGCTGAGCCCGGCCCCGGGG
>NZ_JBHUAD010000375.1:0-2076 GCF_042789955.1 Oerskovia sp. NPDC056781 | reverse complement strand
CCTCCCGGGGGTCTACCTCGCGCCCTCGGGTCTACCTCGTCGCGCGACTGTGCGGGGACCTCACGGGGTCCAGTCCACGTCCGAGACCTCGTTCCACCCGATGCCCGCCGCCGTCCAGCGCGGGGACACCTGGACGAGCCGGTCGCGGAAGTCCGGGTAGCTGCGGTCGGCCTGGTCGGACCACGCGACCTCGGCCGTCGCAGGCAGGCGCGGGAAGAGCATGAAGTCGGCGTACTGGTCGACGGGCACGAACTCGTCGAGGCTCTCCGGGACCTTGGTGAGGCTGTCGGGGTAGGAGCGGTCGGACCACAGCAGGACCTCGACGCCGGCCACGTCGGACTCGTCGGCCAGGACGCTCTTGCCGTCCGGCGAGGTGAGCTCGGTCGCGGGGTCCCAGTCGTACGCCTCCTCGAGCGTGATCTGCGCGGCCCACTCCAGGCCGTACGGGGTGTCCTGGTCGTACTTCATGTCGAGGTAGGTGCGGTCGGCCGGCGACATGACGAGCCGCGCACCCAGGTCGAGGGCGTCCTGCACGTCGACCAGGTCGGCGTTCGTCGCCTCCCCGCCGATGATCGGGCGCAGCCGCTCCCCCACGCCCCAGTACTGGATGAGCGTGCCCGGCGGCAGCGCCTCGGACGCGCCCCACTGGTGCCAGCCGATCACGGTCTTGCCGTGGCCGGTCGCGATCTCGTTCGCGGCCTCGGCATAGTTCTCGTACCAGCCGGGAGGGCTCGGAGCCTCGTCGCCGCCCAGGTGCAGGTACGGTCCGGGGTTCTGCCCCGCGACGGACGCGAGGACGGTCTGGAGGAACGCCCGGACGTTGCTCATGTTCTCGTCGCTCGAGCAGACCACGGGGTTGTTGACCTCGGGCCCCCAGTACTGCGCCGTGGGGACGCCGTCGCACGTCAGCGAGCCGAGCGACGCCTGGGCCGCGAGCGTGTGCCCCGGGCCGTCGATCTCCGGGACGACCGTCATGAACTTCTCGCCCGCGTACGCGACGATCTCCGCGTACTCCTCCGCGGTGTAGTACCAGCGTTCCCCATCGCCGCTGCCCGGCTCCCACCACTCCTGGGTCGTGGAGCCGATCTCGGTGAGCTCGGGCAGGGCGTCGACGGCGATGCGCCACCCCTGGTCGTCCGTGAGGTGCAGATGCAGGGCGTTGAGCTTGTAGGTCGACGCGTGGTCGATGAATCGCTTGACGGACTCGACCGGGTAGAAGCGGCGGGCCACGTCGAGCATCGCGCCGCGGAACGCGAAGCGGGGCTCGTCGGTGATCGTGACGGCCGGGGCGGTCCAGCCGCCTGCGGGGGCCTCCTGGACCGTGGACGACTCGATCTCCGGCGGGAAGAGCTGGCGCAGCGTCTGGACGCCGCGGAACAGGCCGGGGGGCGCGGCCGCCTTCAGGACGACCTGGTCGTCGTCTACCGTGAGCTCGTACGCGTCGACCGCCGGGTCGTCGAGCACGCCGATCCTGTCCCAGGCGACCTCGGCGTCCGGGACGAGCTCGATCCGGATCTCGCCCGACGCGCCGTCGACAGCAGGGCCGAGCGGCAGCTCGAAGCCCGTCGCCGTTCCGAGGTACGCGGCGAGCTCCTCGCCGACGTGGTGGACGTCCGGTGCCATGTCCTCAGGGGTGACCAGGGCGATCGTCGAGTCCGCGGTGAGGGCGAACGCCTCGCCCCCGTCGACGTTCACATGGCTCGGCACGGGGACGAGTCCCAGGCCGAGCGAGGGGACCGTGCTCTCCTCGGCCGTGCAGGCCGTGAGCAGCGTCGCGGTGAGGATGGTGGCGACGACCCCCGCGGTGAGGGCGATCGGTCGACGACGACCTGGCGAATTCATCAGCACTCCTTCGTAACTCATGACCGGAGAAGGCCGCGCCCGCTCCTGACGTCCACCCTAGGGGCGAGCAGAGGCGCGAACGCGCGGGTCGGCCGTCTCGATGAGGTAACGAATCGGGTGGAATCGGTCCCACGATCTCCGGCAGGCCGTACCTGCCCCCACGCGCTCCGCAACGGCCGCACAACGGGGAGCGGCGCCGTCGGGCATGACGACGCCCGCGAGACCAGGTGGTCT
>NZ_JBHUAD010000374.1:0-2093 GCF_042789955.1 Oerskovia sp. NPDC056781 | reverse complement strand
GTCTCGATCCCGTACCGGCGCCCGGCCTCGAGGTTCGACGTCCCGGCGAAGCCCGCGACCGCGGCCGCGCGGGCCGCGGCGACCGCGGCCAGCTCGCTCGCCCGGCGCGAGCCCATCTCGAGGCAGGGGCGGTCGACGGCGGCGCTCGTCATGCGCGACGCCGCGGACGCGACCGCGGAGTCGTAGTTGAGGATCGACAGGACGAGCGTCTCGAGCAGGACGGCCTCGGCGAACGTGCCCTCGACGACCATCACGGGGGACTGGGGGAAGAACACGTCGCCCTCGGCGTACCCGGTGATCGAGCCGGTGAAGCGGTAGCCCGCGAGGTAGTCGAGCGTGCGGTCGTCGACGACGCGCGCCTCCTGGAGCCAGGCGAGCTCGAGGTCCGTGAAGCGGAACGTCGCGAGCGACTCCAGGACGCGGCCGGTGCCGGCGAGGACACCGTAGCGCCGGCCCGCGGGCAGCCGACGCGTGAAGACCTCGAACAGGCAGTGCCGGTCGGCGGTGCCGTCGGCCAGCGCTGCCTGCAGCATGGTGAGCTCGTAGCGGTCCGTGAGCAGCGACGTCTGCGCGGACGGTGCGAACGGGGCGGTGCGGGCGGCCGGGGCGTCCGTGCCCGGGTGGTCTGCGGGACTCATGTGCCCAACCTAGGGCAGACGACGACGCCGTGGCGCGCGTCGGGCGCGGATGGACAGGCGCGGCGCCCCACGGGGCGGCGCGGGCCTCTCACCAGGCCGTGGACCCTCCCGTCGGGCCGTGGACATGGCGGCGCCGGACTTCACCCACCACATAGAGTGGGGGAGTGACTGGAACGGCGACCGCGGGGCCCCGCCTCGACGAGGAGATCGACACGCGGGAGGGGCTCTCCCTCGCCGACACCTGGGTGACGCTCGTCTGGAACGACCCGGTGAACCTCATGAGCTATGTGACGTACGTCTTCGAGAGCTACTTCGGGTACTCGCAGCAGAAGGCGAGGACGCTCATGCTCCAGGTGCACCAGGAGGGGCGTGCGGTCGTCTCGTCGGGCGGCAGGGAGAAGATCGAGGTGGACGTGCAGGCGATGCACGAGTTCGGCCTCTGGGCCACGATGCAGCGGAGCGGGGAGTAGTGCGGCCCTTCCGGCGGGCGCGGCGCGGGTACGTCGCTGAGCTGAGCGCTTCGGAGCGCCTCGTGCTCGCCCACGTCGTGGGCGACGTCGTGGAGCTCCTGCAGGAACAGACCGGCACGGTTCCCCCGGAGGATCCTGAGGCGTCCCGGATCGAGGGGGTCGCGCCGTTGGCGGCGCCTCCCGAGGAGGTGCGGGCCCCCACGGACCCGGCGGTGCGTCGCCTGCTGCCGGACGCGTCGCGCGAGGACGGCGAGGTGTCGGCGGAGTTCCGCCGCTTCACCCAGGGCGACCTCGTGGCGGAGAAGGCCCAGCGGCTCCTGCTCCTCGCGGACCTGCTCCTCGCGGGGGACCCGCAGGACGCCGAGGCGTTGACGCCGCTGATCGTCCGGCCCGACGACGCCCGTCGCGTCGCGGGAGCCCTCACCGACATCCGGGTCGTCCTCGCGGAGCGCCTGGACCTGCGCACCGACGACCAGGTCGAGGACCTGCACGACGAGGTGTTGGCCCGTGAGGAGTCCGGCGTCGAGCCCCCGGAGGAGGCTCCGGACGCCGCGCGGCGCTTCCTGGCGAGCGTGTTCCTGCTCTCGGGATGGTTGCAGGAGTCGTTGGTCGAGCTGATGCTCGCCGAGGTTCGTCGCGCTCCCCGCTGACTCCTTGTCCGCGGGTACGCACGCACGCCCGTCTATCACGCCTATAAGCCACTCGCGAGATTTGTGTCAAGATGCGACGGGGGTGAAGTGGTGCCACGATTGTCCTGGTTGAACCGGGGCGTCCGCGTCCCGGCCGAGAGAATAGAGGGACAACATGCCTACGTGGCTCATCATCCTGCTCGTCGGAGTCGTGCTGCTCGTGTTCGGTGTGGCGGTCGAAGCAGCGAAGTTCCTGATCTGGCTCGGCATCATCGTGCTCGTCGTCAGCCTCGTGGTGGGGCTGATCGGACGGGGCAAGGCGAGGGTCTAGGCGACCCGGGTCGCCGCCTGACGGC
>NZ_JBHUAD010000373.1:0-2095 GCF_042789955.1 Oerskovia sp. NPDC056781 | reverse complement strand
GTCCGGATCCAGCCGGGTCCGGACGACGACCGCATGCTCGGCAGCGGGGCTGGTCGGCGACAGGGGCGCGGCTCAGACCACCGCGTCGCGCAGCCTGCGGCCGGGGTCCGTCGCGATCTCGACGTCCACGTGCAGCGCCACGTCGCGGTTCATGAGCTTGCGCACCTGACCCACCTCGCGCGGCGCGTCGACCACGAGGATCGCTCGCACGGTCGCGAGCCGGTGCCCCTCGGCGTTGGTCCGGTGCGCTCCCGCGACGGTCTCGAGGTACAGCGCGGTCCAGCCCTCGTGACCGGTGGCCCCGCCGCTCGGGTCGCCGCGGTAGACGACCTCGTGGAACGGCGAGGGCGTGCCGAACAGCGCGATGTCGTGCCCGAGCTGCTGCGAGAACACGTACGGAGCGTGCTGGGGGACCGGTGCCAGCCCCAGGAGCTCGCGGACGGGTTGCGGCTCGGCGGGCATCTCGTCGATGCCGAGGATGGCACGCACGGTCGGCTCGGGGTCGTGCAGCGCCGCGGACCAGTGCCCGCCCGGCACGGGCCCGAACACCGCGTTGTCGCGCGTCGCGCAGTCACCCACGGCGTACAGGCGGCGGAGCGCCTTGAGGGGCAGGTGCCCCGAGGTGCCCGACGGCGCCGCGACGGTCGGCGGAGCCACGCGCCCTGCGCTGTTGACCCGGATCGAGCCGCGCGGGTCGAGGGGGAGCGTGCCCTTGAGCCACGCGGTCGCGGGCCTGGCGCCGACCGCTGCCAGGACGAGGTCGCCCTCGATCGTGCGCCCGTCCGCGAGCACCACGGACCGGGCGCCCACCTCGGTGACCTGGGCGCCGGTGAGCAGGTGGGCGCCGGCGTCGGCGTACCAGCGGGCCAGGTGACCGCCGACCTCCGCACCGAGCTGACGCTCGAGCGGCGTCTGCGCGGCCTCGAGCACGGTGACGACGCACCCCGCCTTCGAGGCGACCCCGGCGACCTCCGCACCGATCCAGCCCGCGCCGATCGAGACGAGGCGCGTCCCGGGGGTGAGGCGCTCGCGCAGGTGAGCGGCGTCGGCGGCGGTGTGCAGGGTGAGCGCGGCCTCCCAGCCGGGCGGGCGCACGGGCTCGGAGCCCAGGGCGAGGACCGCGACGTCGGCCGTGACGCGTCGACCCGACCGGGTCGTGATCGTGACGGACCCGGTACCGGGCTCGAGGTCGACCGCAGGGTCGTCGAGCAGCGCCTCGTCGGCCAGGACGGTGACGTCGACCCCGATCTCCTCGGTCAGCCACGCCGGTCCCGGGCGGACGAGGAGCTCCTTCGACAGCGGCGGACGGTCGTAGGGCGGCACGCCCTCCGCCCCGAGGATCGTCACACGACCCGTGAATCCGTGCGCCCGCAGGGCCGCCACGGTCTGGGCGCCGGCGAGGCCCGCGCCCACGACGACGACCGACCCGGCCGCAGGGCGCCGCGAGTGCGGCAGGACAGCAGTGGTGACTGGTGAGGGCACGATCCCTACGGTAGTCGGCGGTAGGCTCGGACCCGTGAACTGGTGGGAAGCGTGAGCGACGTCACCGCGCCCGGGCGCGGTCCGCACAACGGCACCCCGACGCAGCACCGACCGCCGGCGCCACCCTCGTGGCACCGGCTCGACGGCGCGTCGGAGACCGCGGGCGCCGCAGAGGGGCAGGCGGCGTCCGGGGATCCGCTCGCGCCTGTCGCCCCGCCCTCCGGGATCCCGCGTGTCTCCGGTGGCGACGGCGGGACCGAGTCGCTCGACCGACCTGCCACCGTGGTCGTGCCTGCCCCGCAGAGCAACCTCGCGATGTGGCTCGTCTTCGCAGGGGTCTTGCTCGCGGTCGCGGTGACGCTGGTCGTCGGGGCGCGCGCCGGGGTGCTCGTCCTCGTCGGGATCCTCGTCGTCGGGGCGGGCGTCCGGGCCTTCCTGCCAGGTCCGGGACCCGTGGGGCTCACGGTCCGCACCCGGTGGACCGACGTCATCATGTACCTCGCCGTGGCCGCTGCCATGGGCACGCTCGCCGTCACGGTCCCCAACATCTGACGGCTCGTCAGCCCTCGGCACGGGTCCGGACGGGCTCGTGCGAACCCGGACAGCACGAGGC
>NZ_JBHUAD010000372.1:0-2121 GCF_042789955.1 Oerskovia sp. NPDC056781 | reverse complement strand
CACGACCAGCATGGCGCCGGTCCAGGTGAAGAACTTGGTCTACCTCGCGCACACGGGTCTACCTCGGCCGCTGCTCGTGGCCCGTCACCAGTCCGCCGGCATCCGCACCGGGTCTTCCGGGCTCACTCGCGACGCCCGGAGCCCGGGCACCGCGAGCAGCGCCGCGACCAGCTCCTCGCTGCCCCCGAGATCGGTGGCCACGGTGTCCAGCTCGGTGCACACGAACCACGACCGGTCGTCGGGCCACCACAGCGTCGGCGACTGGTCGAGCGACGCGAACGCCGCCGCCTGCGCGAGCGGACCGTGCCACAGGTGGTAGCCGCGGTGCGGGAGCTCGAGCATCGGTGCGGCGGGCCGCTCGACCTGACGTGCCGCACGGAGGGCGTGCGCCGCGGCCTGCGCCCGCGCCTGGGCGAGCGCGAACGACGATCCCGGCGCGTCCCCCTCGCCCACGTCGTCGATCGCGTACGTCAGCGCGGCGAACGACGTCGAGTCCTCGGGCCGCGTCCCGTGGTCGTACAGCCACCCGTATCCGGTCCAGAGCGCGAAGTGGCACTCCTGGCCACCCGTGAACGGTGCGAGCGCCTCGAGGAGCAGGTCCATCTGCTCAGGGCCGGACCCGCCGTGCCCCAGGTAGAGCGACCCCATGGCCTCGTCCTCGTCGGACCACGCGGGTGCGTCCGGGATGCGCGCGTAGGCCGCGAAGCCCGACGGGACGCACCCTCCGACCGTCCCCGGATCACCCAGCCGTGGCCCGATCCAGCCACCGGCCGACGCGTCGTCGTCCCACGCGACCCCACCGCGAGGCGGGGGAAGGTCGGGGAGGTGAGCGGCGTCGTCGGGCATGAGGCGAACGTAGCCGCGGCGATGCCGCCCGGCCACCGGTCGCGCGCGCCGGTACGCTCCCCGCATGACCCCGCCCGACGACGCCGCTCCCCCCGGTCCCCCGGCCGCCGGGCCGGACGTGGCCCACCTCGACGTCGCCGGGTGCGAACGCGTGCTGCGACGCAACGGCCTGCCATTGCTGATCGAGGACCACTCGGCGCGGCGCGACGTGTTCGGGCGGTCGGCGCCGTTCCTCGTGGTCGTGCTGCTGCTCGAGCTCGCCGGGGCGCTCGACGAGGGGTGGCCCTGGTGGGGCAACCTGCTCGCGGTCGCGGGCGGGGCGGTCCTCCTCGCCGTGGCATACGCAGGGCTCAACGCGCTGCGCGGACGGCACTGGTCGACGCTGCCGCAGGACGTCGGTGGGCCCGAGCTCGCGTTCTTCGTGCTCGTGCCCGCCGTCCTGCCCGCGGTGTTCGGGGGCGAGTGGCGGGCTGCGCTCGTCACGGCCGGCGGGAACCTGATGCTGCTGGGGCTCGTGTGGGTCGTGGTCGCGTACGGCCTGGGCTCGTCGCTGTGGTGGGGGCTCGCGCGCATCGCGGACGAGCTCGGGGCGTCCCTGATGCGGCTCGTCCGACTCCTGCCGCTGCTCATGGTCTTCTCTCTGGTGCTGTTCTACAACGCCGAGGTGTGGCAGGTCTTCAGCCGGACCGGCGGGGCCGCGGGCGTGATCCTCGGGACGTTCTTCGCGCTGCTCGTCGTGCTGTTCGTGGGGCTGCGGCTGCCGACCGAGGCACGCGGAGCGCTGCGCACGGCGGCGGAGGGGGTGCCGGGGGCCGCGGACCTGCCGCCCCTGACCCGCAGCCAACGCTTCAACGTGGCCGCGATGATCGGTGTCTCGCAGCTCCTGCAGGTGCTCGTCGTCAGCGCCGGGATGGGGATCTTCTTCGTCGCGCTCGGGACGCTGACGGTGACGCCCGAGGTCATGGACCTGTGGGGCATCGACGGGCAACGCGTGCTCCTGACGTTCGACCTGTCCGGGACGACGCTCGTGGTCACCCAGACGCTGGTACGGGTGTCGGTGGCGATCGCCACGTTCACCGGTCTGTACTACGCGATCTCGGTCCAGGTCGACGCGGTGTACCGCGAGGAGTTCGTCGAGGGGATCGGGGAGCAGCTGCGGGAGGTGCTCGCGACGCGGGTGCGATACGTGGGGCTGCTGGCGGCCGAGGCCACTGCCGCAGCCTGAGCGCCGAGGTAGACCCGTGTGCGCGAGGTAGAACTCCGGGAGGTCTACCT
>NZ_JBHUAD010000371.1:0-2137 GCF_042789955.1 Oerskovia sp. NPDC056781 | reverse complement strand
CCCTCCCGGGGGAGAGCGGCCGTCGTCGTCCTGGGGCGAGAGGTCTCAGAGCGCCCGGCGCGCCCGCACCGACTCGGCGAGCTCGCCGAGGAGCTCGGCCGTCGTCTCCCAGTCGATGCACTTGTCCGTCACGGACTGCCCGTACACGAGCCCGCTCGGAGCGGGCGCCTGCGCCCCCGCCACGATGAAGCTCTCCATCATGAGACCCGTGATGCCGGCCTCGCCCTCGGCGATCCGGGCCGCGACCTCGCGCACGACCTCTGCCTGGCGCACGTGGTCCTTGCCCGAGTTGCCGTGGCTCGCGTCGATGACCAGGCCGTGCTCGACGGCCCCACCCAGGCCCGAGGCCGCAGCAACGCGCAGGGCGGACGCGACGTCGTCGGGGCTGTAGTTGGGGCCGCTGCGGCCGCCGCGCAGGATGATGTGGCAGTCCGGGTTGCCCGCGGTCTCGACCGCGGCCGCACGACCCGCACCGTCCGTGCCGAAGAACGTGTGCTCGCTCGCGGCGGTGATGCAGCCGTCGACCGCGATCTGGATGTCCCCGTCGGTCGCGTTCTTGAAGCCGACCGGCATCGACAGGCCCGACGCGAGCTGGCGGTGCACCTGGCTCTCGACGTTGCGCGCGCCGATCGCTCCCCACGACACCGCGTCCGCGATGTACTGCGGGCTCGTGGGCTCGAGGAACTCGGTCGCCGCAGGGACACCGGCGTCGAGGACGCCGAGCAGGACCTCGCGCGCCAGGTGCAGGCCACGGTTGACGTCGTGCGACCCATCGAGGTCGGGGTCGTTGATGAGCCCCTTCCAGCCGACCGTCGTGCGCGGCTTCTCGAAGTACACGCGCATGACGATCGCGAGGTCCTCGGACAGGTCCTTCGCGACGACCGCGAGGCGGTGCGCGTAGTCGAGCGCGGCCTCGGGGTCGTGGACCGAGCACGGCCCCACGATGACGAGCAGACGGTCGTCGTCGCCCGCCAGGACGTCACGGATCTCGCGGCGCGACTGGGTGACCAGGTCACCGCGCGCCGTGCCGAGCGGCAGCTCCGCGAGCATGTCGACGGGGGCGGGCAGAGGGTCGAGGGCGCGGATGCGCAGGTCGCTCGTGGGCGCCTGCAGCTCGTACTCGGGGTGGGAGGTCACGCGTTCCATGGTGTCACCTGCACCGGCGGGTGACGTGGTCGTCTCGTGGTGACGTTCGTCCGGCGAGGCGACGGTCGCGGTCGTGGCGGTCATGCGAGGGCTCCTGATCTGAAGGTGACTCAGACGGAGCCGTGCGGCCTGCTCTGTGTCCGGAGTCGGCCCGTCTGAATGACGAAGGGCCCGGACGCGGTCTGCGTCCAAGGCCCTGTGCTGGCTCCGGGGAAGGTTGGTCAGGCGAACGCCCGCTCGGCCCCTCCAGGAGCCAGCGTAAAGCGCCAATACCAACGAACCGTGTTCACCCGACGACCGTAGCACAGGGGTTTCGGAGCACTCGCGGGCTGTCTCACTCCCCGGGCGGTCGAGGTGTCGCGGCGTGTCAGGACCAGCGACGACCTGAGGCCCCGCCGGTCCTGGCACGGCGCTCGCGGGCCGCAGGGCTACGCTCGAACCCATGCCGATCCCCGAGTTCGTCGCCGCCCTCCGGTCCCGCGTCGGGACCGACCTCCTGTGGATGCCGGGGGTGTCGGGCGTCGTGATCGACGACGACGGCCGCCTCCTCCTGGGACGGCGCGCCGACACCGGGCAGTGGGCGATCGTCAGCGGCATCCTCGAGCCGGGCGAGGACCCGGCCGTCGGGCTCGCCCGCGAGATCCTGGAGGAGACCGGCGTCGCGGTCCACGTCGACGCCCTGACGGGGGTCACGGTGACTCCGCCCGTCGAGTACCCGAACGGCGACAGGTCGCAGTACCTCGACCTGTGCTTCCTGTGCCGCCCGGTCTCCCCCGCCGCGGCGGCCGAGGCCCACGTCGCGGACGACGAGTCGCTCGCCGTCGCGTGGTTCTCGCCCGACGACCTGCCGGCCGACCTCGCCGCGTCGACGAGCGAGCGCCTCGGCCACACCCTGGGCTACCTCGCGGACCAGACCGCCGGGCCGTTCTTCGTCCGCTAGCTGTGCGAGGTAGACCCGTGTGCGCGAGGTAGACCGCCGAGGGGTCTACCT
>NZ_JBHUAD010000370.1:0-2167 GCF_042789955.1 Oerskovia sp. NPDC056781 | reverse complement strand
GAAGGGCCCCGTCTCGCGCTCCCGGCGTCTCAATGCGTGGGACGGCACTCTCACCCCTTGACTCCTCGCCCCCGGGAGGCTTTCCTGTGCGGCAGGTGAAGAGCGCCAGCGCCAAGACCCGGCTCGCTGGCCAGCAACCCTTCGACGTGACGGGGTGCTCCGGGTGGTACCTGACCGCGACCCGTCGGGCGCGGTAAGCACACGGAGGAACGGGCGATGCGCGCACTCGGGACGGAACTGGAGCACGACCGCAGGGCGGTGTGCCGCCTCGGCGGAACCCGCCCCCTCGTGCCCTGTTGTCGCTGACACGCCGCTGAGCCCCGGCCGCACCTGACGCGCGGCCGACATCCCCCGGCCTCCGCCGTCCCTCGACGGCTCCCCACCGCCGCTCACCGTGAGCCCGGCGTCGATCCGACGCACCCACGGTCCGTCGGCGACCCCTCAGCGCCCGGCCCCTTCCGGTCCGACGGCGCGCACGACCGAAGGAGCACCTCTCGCATGTCCCTCTCGACCTGGCCCTCGGGCCCCGGCGGCCGTACGGCCCCGTCCCGCCGCGCGCTCGCCGCGGCCTCCCTCGCCGCGACGGCGCTCCTGCTCGGGGCGTGCGGCACCGGTGGCGGCAGCACGGCGGACGGCACGTCCCCCGGCCCGACGGCGGAGCCCGTCCCGGGCGGCAACCTCACCTTCGCGGTCACGGTCGACTCGCACTGCATCGACCCGCAGCAGGTCGGGAACAACGACGCGATCGCCTCGGCCCGTCAGACCGTCGCCTCGCTCACCGCGCAGGACCCGGACACGGGCGAGATCCTGCCGTGGCTCGCCGAGAGCTGGGAGGTCGACGCGGACGCGACGAGCTTCACGTTCACGCTCCGGGAGGGACCGACGTTCGCCGACGGCACGCCGATCGACGCGGCCGCGGTCAAGACGAACTTCGACAAGATCGTCGAGCTCGGGGCAGCGGCCTCGCTCGGATCGGCGTACCTCGTCGGGTACGAAGGGACCACGGTCGTGGACCCCCGCACCGTGCGGGTCGACTTCTCGGCACCGAGCGCGCAGTTCCTCCAGGCCTCCTCGACCTTCTCGCTCGGTCTGCTCTCGCCCGCGTCGGCCGCTCTCAGCGTCGAGGACCGGTGCGCCGGGAAGTTCGTGGGCTCCGGGCCGTTCGCGGTGAAGTCGTACACGTTCGACCAGGAGGTCGTGCTCGAGAAGGTCGCCGGGTACGACTGGGCCTCCGGGGCCGACGACCACACCGGGGAGGCCTACCTCGACACCGTGACCGTGAAGTTCGTGCCCGAGGCCAGCGTGCGCACCGGCAGCCTGCTCTCTGGGCAGATCGACGCGACCGCGGCCATCAGCACGGTCGACCTGCCGCAGTTCGACGGCAACGGCTTCTGGCTCGCGTACCGGGCGAACCCAGGCGTCGTCTTCAACCTCTTCCCCAACGAGTCGCGACCGCTCGCCGCCGACCCGGCGGTGCGGCAGGCGATCAGCAAGGGCATCGACCGCGAGGAGATCGCCGCTACCCTGCTGACCCCGCAGGACGAGCCTGCGACGAGCGTGCTGTCGCACTCGACCCCGCTGTGGGCCGACGTCTCGGACGACCTGGCGTACGACCCGGACGGAGCGGAAGCGCTCCTCGACGACGCCGGCTGGGTCAAGGGTGCCGACGGCGTGCGGGTCAAGGACGGTCAGCGGCTGTCCACCACGGTCACGTTCTGGCAGGTGGCCGAGCCGCTCGAGCTCGTCCAGCAGCAGCTCGCGAAGATCGGGGTGGACCTCCAGCTCAAGCAGGTCACGGTCGCCGAGTCCACCGAGCTCAAGAAGTCCGGTGACTTCGACTTCGACTACTACAACCTGACGCGCTCGGACCCCGACGTGCTGCGCACGATCTTCTCGGCCAACGCGCGCAACATCAACAAGCGGGCCCCCGAAGAGGTCGACGACCTGCTCGACCGCTCGGCGGCGTCGACCGACCAGGCCGAACGGCAGGAGCTCGTGACCCAGGCTGCGCGTCTCCTGGTCCAGCAGGGGCACTCGATCCCGGTCTACGAGCTGTCGACGACGATCGCGGCGGCCGACACGGTCCACGGCCTGGGCTTCGAGGCGTCGACCCGCCTCGACTTCTACGGCGCCTGGGTCCAGCAGGACTGAGCCGACGGCTCGGCGG
>NZ_JBHUAD010000369.1:0-2173 GCF_042789955.1 Oerskovia sp. NPDC056781 | reverse complement strand
GCCCGGTTGGCCGCCCATGCACGCGGACGCAGTCATGTGTGACGTGACCTGTTTCGACCCTGTTCAGACCAGGAGTGTGCTCATGAAGACCATCGACTCCCTCGGCGACCTGCGCGGCAAGCGCGTGCTCGTCCGCTCGGACTTCAACGTCCCCCTCGACGGGACGACCATCACGGACGACGGCCGCATCCGCGCCGCGCTCCCCACGCTCAAGCGGTTGACCGACGCCGGCGCGAAGGTCGTCGTGACCGCGCACCTCGGGCGTCCCAAGGGTGAGCCCGACGCCAAGTACTCCCTCGCTCCCGTCGCGGACCGCCTGGGCGAGCTGCTCGGCGCTCCCGTGACGCTCGCGGACGACACCGTCGGCGAGTCCGCCAAGGCCACGGTCGCCGCGCTCGGCGACGGCGAGGTGGCGCTGCTCGAGAACATCCGCTTCGACGCGCGCGAGACCTCGAAGGTCGACGCGGAGCGCGAGTCTCTCGCCGCTGACCTCGCCTCGCTCGCGGACGCGTACGTGTCCGACGGCTTCGGCGTCGTGCACCGCAAGCAGGCGTCGGTCTACGACATCGCCAAGGTGCTGCCGTCCGCGGTCGGCGAGCTGGTCCTCAAGGAGGTCGACTCCCTCAAGAAGGCGACCGAGGACCCCGCGCGCCCCTACGTCGTCGTGCTCGGCGGGTCGAAGGTCTCCGACAAGCTCGGCGTCATCGCCAACCTGCTGACCAAGGCGGACCGCCTGCTCATCGGTGGCGGCATGGTCTTCACGTTCCTCGCCGCCAAGGGCTACTCGGTGGGCAACTCGCTCCTCGAGACGGACCAGATCGACACCGTGAAGGGCTACCTCGCGGACGCCGAGAAGGCCGGCGTCGAGATCGTCCTGCCCACGGACATCCTCGCCGCGGACTCGTTCGCCGCCGACGCCCCCTACGAGGTCGTGCCCGCGGACGCCATCCCCGACGGCAAGATCGGCCTGGACATCGGCCCCGAGTCCGCCAAGCTCTTCGCGAGCAAGATCGTGGACGCCAAGACGGTCGTCTGGAACGGTCCTGCCGGCGTCTTCGAGTTCGAGGCGTTCTCCGGCGGCACCCGTGCCGTCGCGCAGGCCCTGGTCGACGCGACCGCGAACGGCGCGTTCACGATCGTCGGCGGTGGCGACTCCGCCGCGGCCGTGCGCATCCTCGGCTTCGACGAGGCCGGCTTCAGCCACATCTCGACCGGTGGCGGCGCGAGCCTGGAGTTCCTCGAGGGCAAGTCCCTCCCGGGGCTCGCAGTCCTCGAGGCCTGACCCCCCACCGCAGCCTCACGGCTCACAGAAGGTAGACACACCATGACTGATGCACGTACCCCGCTCATCGCGGGCAACTGGAAGATGAACCTGGACCACCAGGAGGCCATCCACACGGTCCAGAAGCTCGCCTGGGCCCTCAAGGACGCCAAGCACGACTTCTCGGCCGTCGAGGTCACCGTCCTGGTCCCGTTCACGGACCTGCGCAGCGTGCAGACGCTGGTCGACGCCGACAAGCTCGAGCTGACGTACGGCGCGCAGGACGTCTCGCAGCACGTCTCGGGCGCCTACACGGGTGAGATCTCGCCCGTGTTCCTGAGCAAGCTGGGCGTGACCTACGTCGCGATCGGTCACTCCGAGCGTCGTCAGTACCACGGTGAGGACGACGCGCTCGTCAACGCCAAGTCGAAGGCCGCGCTCGCGCAGGGCCTGGTCCCGATCGTCTGCGTCGGCGAGGCGCTCGACATCCGCAAGGCCGGCGAGCAGGTCTCGTACACGCTCGCACAGGTGGACGGCGCCCTCGAGGGCCTGTCGGCGGAGGACGCCGCCAAGGTCGTCATCGCGTACGAGCCCGTCTGGGCCATCGGCACCGGCGAGGTCGCGACGCCGCAGGACGCGCAGGAGGTTGCGGGCGCGATCCGTGCCCGTCTCGCCGAGCTGTACTCGGCCGAGGTGGCCGACGCCGTCCGCGTGCTCTACGGCGGTTCGGTCAAGTCCTCGTCGATCGCCGAGCTCATGAAGGAGCAGGACGTCGACGGTGCCCTGGTCGGAGGCGCGAGCCTCGACCCCGAGGAGTTCGCGAAGATCGCGCGCTTCCAGTCGCACCACGGGGCCTGAGTCCCTCTGCTGCCGGGTCGCGCCACACGGCGCGGCCCGGCAGCGTGGGCCCCC
>NZ_JBHUAD010000368.1:0-2180 GCF_042789955.1 Oerskovia sp. NPDC056781 | reverse complement strand
GCGCCGGGGCGGCGCCGCGCCCCTCCCCGGTGCCGGACCTACCCGACGCGGGCGGGCACCAGGCACTCGACGTCGGCGACCGCCCGCGCCGCGAACGGCTCGCTCAGCGCGCGCAACCGGGGCAGCGCGAGGGGCAACGACGGCCCCAGAAGGGTGAGCCCGTCCAGACCGGTGCTGCACCACACCGCGAGCTCGCCGTCCCTCCGGGTCGAGGGGTCCCAGAGCAGCGCGTCGCCGTTCTCGCTGAACGCGAAGACGACGAGCCGCCGGGCGACCGTCCAGTCCCCGTCGGGCTCGACCATCCAGTCGAACCCTTCGGTCTGGCCGTCCTCGTAGGTCGCGCGGAAGCGGTCGGTGAGGTGCGCGGCCCGGTGCTGCCACCCGTCGGCGAACCCGTCTCGGGCCGGCGGATACACGAGCCAGAGCCCGAACAGACGGCAGAACCCGGCCCGCCCGACGAGCCGCCGGTACGAGGGCGGGAAGCCCTCTCCGTCGTCGAACCGGAAGCCCTCCAGCAGCTCGGTCGCGACGGCTCCGAGCGCGGGTGTCCCGGTCAGCGTGAGCGCGTCGGTCATTCGAGGCGTCAGTCGTCGAGACCGAGCTCGACCGACCGGGCGAGGGCGGCGTCCAAGGCCGCGTCGTCGGCGATGATCCGCGACAGGTGCCGGGCCGCGACCAGGAGTGCGTCGAGGTCCGTGCCGTAGACGCTCACCATCCCGCCCTCGGGGTCGAACCCGACGGCCTCGAGCACCTCGGGCGACTCGTCCGTGAGCACGGCCTGGAGAGCCCCCGAGAAGTCGTACCCCGAACCCTCGACCCCGTGGCGCTCGAGCGCGTCCTTGTGCTGGTGGTACTCGGGCCCGCCCGGCGAGTAGATGATGCTCGAGCTCGCGTCGTGGGTCACGAGGAGGACCGGGGCGAGGTCTGCGAAGTCTGCTGAGGTTGCCATGGCCGCGATGCTAGCGACCCGCGCCCACACGAGCACGGACCCGAGGACCTACGCGACCAGCAGCCCGACCCCGAGCGTCACGACCCCCGCGGCGACGAACCCGGCGCCGACCGGCAGCAGCACGACCCACCGGTTGGGTGCCTCACGCCCCGCACCCGTCGCGGACAGGAAGAACCCGCCGGGCAACAGGATCGCCCCGACGAGGACACCTACCCCCGCGAGCCAGCTCCAGAAGCCCGTGAGCCCGGTCGCCTGGCTCAGCACGAGGCACAGCAGGCCCAGGATCACGAGCACCCCGGCGTGCGCGTGCCCGGCCCGGAAGAAGGACGTCTGGAAAGACGTGGCCGCGACCTTGCCGGTCACGACCCTGACGAGGAAGAACCCGCCGGACTCGATCCCGACGATCGTCAGGAGCACGATCCCGGCGGTGATGCGGACGGCGTCGGTGAGCTCGAGCACGAGGGCCTCCCTGGTCGGCCGAGCGGTCTCGGCAGAGTTTGCGAACACTGTTATAGAACACCGTTCGCAAGCCTGCGTCAAGAGATCTAGACTCCTGTCCGTGGCCAGACCCCGACTGCACGACGACTCCCTTCGCGCGTCCCTGCTCGACGTCGCCTCCCGGCAGATCTCCGAGCACGGCGAGTCGGCGGTCACGGTCCGTGGGGTCGCGCAGGCTGCGGGGACCAGCGCGTCCGCGGTCTACGCGCTCTTCGGCAGCCGCGAGGAGCTGGTCGCCGCGGTGAGCGTCGAGGGCTTCCGGCGATTCGCGGTGCACCTGGGCTCCGCACCGACGACCGGCTCGCCCACCGAGGACCTCCTGCACCTGGGCCTCGCCTATCGGACCAGCGCGCTGGCCGACCCCCACTTCTACCGCGTGATGTTCGAGGGTCCCGCACCCGCCCACAGCGCGATCCCGGCCGTCGCCGAACCGACGTTCGACGTCCTGCGGCAGGCGGTGGCGCGGGTGCTCGAGGCCGCCTCACGAGAGGGCAGCAGCACCCCGCTGCCCCGGAATGCCCTGCAGGCTGCCGCCGAGGAGGCCTCGTTGGTCCTGTGGGGCCTCGTCCACGGACTCGTGAGCCTCGAGCTCGGCGGGCTGCTGCCCGGGGGGCCCGAGGCGTCGGCGAGACGCTACGAGCAGGCGATCCTCGCCGTCGGGCCTCCGCTGCTGCGGGCGGCCCCCTCTCTCGCCCGTCCCTGACGACGAAGGCCCGTCCTCCCGCAGAGCGGG
>NZ_JBHUAD010000367.1:0-2212 GCF_042789955.1 Oerskovia sp. NPDC056781 | reverse complement strand
GCGCCCGCCCCGGCGGCCCCCGCCGCCCCCGGTCCCGCCGCCCCCACGCCGGATGCCCCCAGCGCGCTCGGCCCCGACTGGGTCCTCGGCCCCGACGGCCTGCGCCACCGGCGCGGCGCCCGCGTCCTGCTCCTCGACGCCGCGGGCCGCGTCCTGCTTGCCCGCGGCCACGACACCGACCAGCCCGACCGCTCCTGGTGGTTCACGATCGGCGGCGGCGTCGAGCCCGGCGAGAGCGACCTCGACGCCGCGGTGCGCGAGGTCCGCGAGGAGACCGGGCTGCACCTGGACCCCGCCACGCTCGAGGGCCCCGTGTGGACCCGCTCCGCCATCTTCGACTTCTACCGCGAACGCTGCCGCCAGGACGAGGTCTTCTACCTCGCCCGCCTGGGCGACCAGCACACGAGCCGACCCCTGACCCGTGACGGGTGGACCGAGGTCGAGCACGACGTCGTCGACGAGATGCGCTGGTGGCCCCTGCCCGAGCTGCGCACCGTGAGCATCGAGGTCTTCCCCGCCGGACTGCCCGACCTCCTCGAACCGCTCCTGCACGGCTGGGACGGGCACACCCGCCACCTCGGCGAAGCCACCGAGTAGCCCACCCCACCCGATCCCGGCCACCCCCACCCGGACCGTGCCACGCTCCACCCGGACCTGGCCGGGCGCGACGACGTCGGCCGGGAGCCGCCGTCGGGCACCTCGCACCCCGCCCGCCCGCAGCCCGTACGATGGGCGATCGTGAAACCGGTCATTGGAGTCCTCGCCCTGCAGGGCGACGTCCGCGAGCACGTGGCCGCCCTCGACGTGGCCGGCGCCCGCGCCGTCACGGTGCGGCGCCCCACCGAGCTCGGCGGCCTCGACGGCCTCGTGCTCCCCGGCGGGGAGTCGACCACGATCGACAAGCTGCTGCGGATCTTCGAGCTGTTCGACCCGCTGCGCACCGCGATCGGGGCCGGGCTGCCCGTCTACGGGTCGTGCGCCGGCATGATCCTGCTCGCCGACCGCGTCCTGGGCGCCACGCACGACCAGCAGACCCTCGGAGGGCTGGACGTCACCGTGCGCCGCAACGCGTTCGGGCGCCAGGTCGACTCGTTCGAGTCGTCCGTCGAGATGACCGGCGTCCCCGGGGGGCCCGTGCCCGCCGCGTTCATCCGCGCCCCCTGGGTCGAGGAGACCGGCCCCGGGGTCCAGGTCCTGGGCCGCACCCGCCACCGCGGCGCAGCCACGCACGCACGCTCCGGCGACGAGCCGGACGCCGGTGCCGCCGGGACGGGCGACGCCGCAGGTAGAATCGTCGCAGTACGTCAGGGAACGTTGCTCGCCACCTCCTTCCACCCCGAGATCACGGGCGATGCGCGGGTGCACGAGCTCTTCGTCGCAATCGTGAAGGAGTAACAGGGGTATGTCAGGACACTCCAAGTGGGCTACGACCAAGCACAAGAAGGCCGTGATCGACGCCAAGCGCGGCAAGCTGTTCGCCAAGCTCATCAAGAACATCGAGGTCGCGGCCCGCACGGGCGGCGGGGACCTCGCCGGTAACCCCACGCTCTTCGACGCCGTCCAGAAGGCCAAGAAGTCCTCGGTCCCCAACGACAACATCGACCGCGCCCTCAAGCGCGGCTCGGGCCAGGAAGCCGGCGGCGCCGACTACCAGACGATCATGTACGAGGGCTACGGCACGGGCGGCATCGCCGTCCTCGTCGAGTGCCTCACCGACAACAAGAACCGTGCCGCCGCCGAGGTCCGCATCGCGTTCACGCGCAACGGCGGCCAGCTCGCCGACCCGGGCTCGGTCTCCTACCTGTTCTCCCGCAAGGGCGTCATCGTGGTCCCGAAGGAGGGCACCACCGAGGACGACGTCATGGAGGCCGTTCTCGAGGCGGGCGGCGAGGAGGTCACCGACGAGGGCGACACGTTCGAGATCCTCACCGAGGCCACCGACCTCGTCGCGGTCCGCACCGCGCTGCAGGACGCCGGCATCGAGTACGACTCCGCCGACGTCGTCTTCCACCCCTCCATGGAGGTCGAGGTCGACGCCGAGGGCGCCCGCAAGATCCTGCGCCTCATCGACGCCCTCGAGGACAGCGACGACGTGCAGAACGTCTACGCGAACTTCACCGCGAGCGACGAGGTCATGGCCGAGCTCGAGAACGACGACTGACCCGCCACCCCTGGTGTGACGAAGGGCTCCCACGCGCACGCACGCGTGGGA
>NZ_JBHUAD010000366.1:0-2219 GCF_042789955.1 Oerskovia sp. NPDC056781 | reverse complement strand
GGGCACCACGGGCACGTACCGTGGTGCCCGACGGCACCGCCCACACCGACCGTCCGACCGGACCTGAGAGGAACCCCGTGCTCGACGCCCTGCACCGCCGGCTCGACGCCGTCGGCATCCGCACACCGACGGGCCGTGACGCCCTGCTGGGCGGGGTCGTCGCGGCGCTCACGGTCGGCTTCCTGCTGGTGATCGAGCGCGTCGCGCTGACGGACCTCGGCATCCTGGTCGAAGGGGCGCCCGACTCCCTGCGGTTCTCGACCGGTGGCCGGGTCGCGGCGATCGTGATCGTCGTCGCGCAGGCCATGGCGCTCACGCTGCGTCGTCGGGCACCGCTGCTCACGCTCACGCTGGTCGTCGTGGGCCAGGTCGCGCTCGTACCGGTCCTTCCCGCCCTCGTCTCGTTCCAGGCCCCGGCGACGCTCGTCGCGGCCTACTCGGTCGGGGCGTACGCGCCGCGCCGCACGGCCCTGTGGGCGGCCGGGGCGGCTGCGGGGGTGCAGGTCCTGCTGGGCTTCGTGCTCGGCGGTCCGGTGCCGATCACGTCGGCAGGCCCTGCACCGGTCGCGGTCCAGGTCTGGGGCGGCCTCGCGTCGGCCCTCCTGACGTACGTGGCCTCGGCGCTCGTGGGCGCGTACGTCGGCACGCGCCGCGAGCTGTTCGCCCAGCTCCAGGGGCGGGTCGCGCAGGCCGAGAGAGAGCGCGACATTCTCGCGGCGCAGGCCGTCCTGGAGGAGCGGGGCCGCATGGCGCGCGAGCTGCACGACGTCGCCGCCCACCACCTGTCGGGGATCGTCGTCCAGGCGGCCGCAGCCGAGCGCCTGGTCGACCGCGACCCCGAACGTGCGAAGGAGTCGATGCGCTGGATCCGCACCCAGGGACGCGAGACGCTCGACAACCTGCGGCTGGTCGTCGGCATCCTGCGCAGCTCGTCGCAGACCGGTCCCGGCGAGCCCGGCGAGGAGGCGCCAGCCGCGCCGCAGCCCACGCTCGACGACGCGGACGAGCTGCTCGACCTCGCGCGCAGCGCCGGTGCCGAGGTGCGCGACGTGCGGCTCGGCGAGCCGTTCGACCTGTCCCCCGCGGTCCAGCTCACGGTCTACCGCGTGCTCCAGGAGGCGCTGACCAACGCTCGTCGGCACGCACCCGGGCGCGCGATCGAGGTCGTGACCGACCACCAGCGGGCCGCGCTCGTCGTCACGGTCACCAACCGGCTGCCCGTCGCGGCGATCGGCTCAGGGGGCCGGGCCGGGCCGTCCGTGCCGTCGGGGCCGTCGGGGCCGGCGCCCGGCTCCCCTGCTGCCCCGACCCCGCCCGGCCACGGCCTCATCGGCATGACCGAGCGAGCGACGCTCGTCGGCGGGACGCTCGACGCCGGCCCCGTCCCCGGTGACGGATGGCGCGTCCGGCTCACGGTCCCGCGGCCGGTCGACCCCGTGTCCCCCACCGCCCCCGAACGCTCGGCGACGTCCGCGGACGAGCCGGGCTCCGCCGTCGGGCAGGAGGCCCCATGACCCGAGTGGTGCTGGTCGACGACCAGGCCGTCGTCCGCGCAGGCTTCACCGTGATCCTCGAGAGCGAGGGCTTCGAGGTCGTGGGCGAGGCGTCCAACGGGGCCGACGCCGTGCGCGTCGCGCGCCGGGAGCGCCCCGACGTCGTGTGCATGGACGTCCGCATGCCCGGCGGGGACGGCATCACGGCGACGCGCGCGCTCGCGGGACCCGGCGTCGTCGACCCGGTCCCGGTGCTCGTGGTGAGCACGTTCGACCTCGACGACTACGTGTTCGGTGCCCTGGAGGCCGGGGCGAGCGGGTTCCTGCTCAAGGACGCCGAGCCCGACGTGCTGGTCGACGCGGTGCGGCGCGTGGCGTCGGGCGAAGGACTGGTCGACCAGACGCTCACGCGGCGCGTGATCGACGAGTTCGCCCGACGGCGGTCCCCCGCCGCCCCCGACGACGTCGCCTCGGGCCTGCTCACCTCGCGCGAGCACGACATCCTGGCGCTGCTGTGCCGGGGGCAGTCGAACGCGGAGATCGCGGCGACGCTCTACCTCGAGGCGAGCACCGTGAAGTCGCACCTGAGCCGGATCATGACCAAGACGGGCGTGCGCGACCGCGTCCAGCTAGTGGTCTGGGCGTACGAACGGGGAATCGCGGCGCCGTCGCACCAGGTGACGAAGCCGAGGTAGACCCGTGTGCGCGAGGTAGACCTCCTGGAGG
>NZ_JBHUAD010000365.1:0-2255 GCF_042789955.1 Oerskovia sp. NPDC056781 | reverse complement strand
CAAGCAGACAAATCTGTGGGTGCCGGCCCTTCGGCGTCCGGGGGTGAGCGGCGCGGGCGCCCGAGCTCGTGCCCCTAGCCCTGGGTCTTGCCGAGCGCCGCCCGCTCCTCGCGGTATGCCGCCGCCTTCTCGTACGCCTTCTCGACGTCCGCGAGCACGCTCGGCCACCCGCTCGACGGCCGGACCTCGCGGTTGTGCGCGACGATGCGGTCGAGCAGGCCGTCCTGCGTCACGAGCCGCACGATCTGGTCGGTCATCGCGTCGTCGTCGGCGGCGAGCAGCCCGTCGACCCCGTCCGTCAGCCGTTCCGCCACCCCGGACTCCGCCCGCGTCACCACGGCCAGGCCCGCGGCCTGCGCCTCGAGCGCCGCGATCCCGAACGACTCCTGGATCGCCGGGGCGAGGAACACGTCGGCGCGCGAGTAGAGGCGCTTGAGCTCGTGCGCGCCCAGGCGTCCCGGGAGGCTCACGGTCGTCGAGAGGCCGTGCTCCTTGACGAAGCGTCTGGCCGCGTCGAGCTCGGGGCCCTCGCCCGCGATCGTCGCGAACAGCGCGTCGTGCGGCAGGCGCCCGACGGCCTGCCGGATCGACTCGAGCAGCGGCAGGACCCGCTTGCGGGGAGCGAACCGCGTCGCGGCGACGACGTGCACGGCCCTGCCCTCGCCGCGCGCGTCCCGTTCGACGCGCGGCACGGCCCACTCGTCGAGGTCGAGCCCGTTGTGCAGGATCTCGACGGGCACGTCGGGTCCGGCGATGCGGCGCAGCGGGGCGGCGGTCAGCTCGCTCACGGCCGACAGCAGGATCGGCAGCCTCGACCAGCGCGTCACGCGGTCGAGCGCGGCGAACCAGCGCTCGGCCGAGCCCCACACGCTGTGCACGGTCAGGACCGCGGGCAGCCCCAGGCGGGCGACGGGCTTGAGCGACGCCTGCACCGACGGCGTGAGGACGCCCATGTGCAGGTGCACGACGTCGGGTCGCGCGTCCCGCAGGATGCGCGTCACGTGGTGGGCGGCCCGCGGGTGCACGGGGTAGCCACCGGGAACCCGGGCTGCGACGCGGTGGACCGTGACGCCGTCGTGCACCTCGCGGCTCACGCCGTGCTCGCCGCGCGACGCGGGCGTCGTGGTGACCACCTCGACGTGGTGGCCGGCCGCGGCCTGCTGGGCCGCGAGGCGACTCACCTGGGTCTCGATGCCGCCGAGCAGCGGCAGGTAGCAGTCCGTCACATGGGTGATCCTCACCCCTGGATTGTCCCATCGACGCGTCCACGGCCCGTGCCCGGCTGGTCTGGTTCGGGAGTGATCGGACCGTTCGTCCGGCGGAAACGACGAATCGTCGCTACGTTGACATCAAAGAACCGGCTCGGGGAGGGGTATCGCAATGTCCAGCACTGTCACGGTTCGGCCGGCGAAGGGCGTAGGGGTCATCGGGATCCTCACCGTCATCGCCGGGATCGTCATGATCATCGCGGGCGGCGTCACGTGGGGAGTCGTCACCTCGCAGCTGTCGGCCGAGGACATCACGGTGTCCGACGACGCGGACTTCCTCGCGGGACGCCACGTCAACGGTCCGCTCACCGCCTACGCCCAGGCAGAGGTCATCAACAAGCACGCGCTCGAGATCAGCGACGGCCAGACCTACGCGGAGCTCCCGCAGGACGACGAGCGCCGGGCCACGGTCATGAACGCCTCGTTCCTGCGCGCGTCGCTGTTCACCTCGGTCGTCGCCTACGGCGTCGCGGCCCTGGTCATCGGCCTGGGCATCCTGTTCATCCTCATCGGGATCGCGCTCCGGCGGATCGCGAGCGGTCCTGCCGTCGCGGTCGAGACGTCGGACGGCTACTCCTCGGGCGGCAACCTGTCGGCGGCCCCGGTCCCGGCGACGCACACCCCGGCCCATGCCGCGCCCGCGGCGCCGGTCACGCCGGCACCGGTGACTCCGGCTCCCACGACCCCGCCGGTCACGCCGCCGACCCGCACGTCGGCTCACGCGGCGCCCGTCGAGGAGCCGAAGAGCCCGGGAGTTCCGGCGACGCCGGTGCAGCCCGAGGTCGAGCCCAAGAGTCCGGGAGTTCCGGCGACGCCGGTGCAGCCCGACGTCGAGCCCAGGAGCCCGGGAGTTCCGGCGACGCCGGTGCAGCCCGACGTCGAGCCCAGGAGCCCGGGTGGGCCGACCACGCCTCCCTCGGAGGGAACACCCCCGCGCTGAGGTTGCCTTCCAGCAGGGAGCACGACGGCGGCGCACCGGTCCACGGA
>NZ_JBHUAD010000364.1:0-2324 GCF_042789955.1 Oerskovia sp. NPDC056781 | reverse complement strand
GTCGACGACCCGTCGGGGTCGTCGACCGTTCGTGCTCCCGACGGCGCCACGCACCGAGGCGCGCCCGGTCACCGAGGTGCGCTGCGCCGTCGGGCACGCGCAGGGCGCTGGCTCCTACCAGGCGCGCGCGACCGCGGTGTGGACGTCGAGCAGCGGGCCCGTGCGCTCGCTCGGGCCACGACCGAACCCGCACTCGGTGCCCACGCCGACCTCCCGGCCCAGGACCTGGGTCGCGGCCGCTAGGCGACGCTGCGCGCCCTCGACGCCGTCCTCGTGGTGCACCACGCCGAGGTAGAGCTCGGTCGCGTCGTCGATCGTCAGGTCCGCGAGCGGTGCGACGTACTCGACGTCGTCGCGCTCGATCGGCACGGGCAGGTGGAACCACGCGATCTCGCGCGAGACCGTCGCGGCCAGGCCGTTCGCGACCTCGACCAGGCGGCGCGTGTCGGACGGCTCGACGAAGTGCTTCTCGGCGACGTCGCCGTAGCAGAGGTGGAAGCCGAGCTCGACGCCCGCAGGCACCGCGGAGGCCACACGAGCGGCGCGCGCGACGCAGCCCGCGAGCACCTCGTCGGAGTCGATCGCGAACCACGCCTGGGCCGGGCCGGCACCGAGGTTCGCGCCCTCGATCAGCGCGAACTCGCTCGCGAGGTCGAGCTGGATCGCGAGGTCGCCCGCGGGGACAGCGGCGACGATCGCCTCGATCTCGCGCAGCATCGCGGCCTCGTAGGCGGGGTGGACGGTCTCCCGTGCGTCGGGGACGACGAAGGCCACGACGGGGGCGAGCGGCGTGGGCAGGCAGACCTGGAAGCGGGTGGCCGCAGGGATCGCACCCTCCGCGCGCAGCCGCACGAAGTCCGCGTACGACGCCGCCGCGGCGGCCGCGTAGCCCAGCTCGCCGAAGACCAGCTCGTCCGCCGGGACCGACCCGTCGAGCACGAGAGGACGCACGTCGAACCCGGCGACGACCACGGGCTCGATCGGCAGCCGTGCCAGGCCCGGTACGGCGTCGAAGCGCGCGCCCTGGAAGAGGATCCAGTGGAAGCGCTCGCCCACCTCGCCGTCGGGGATGCGCTTGAGGTGCGTGCCCGCGTGGGCCGCGACCGTGCGGAACGTGTCCTCGGCCGTCGGGAGGTTCACGGAGCCGACGAGGTGCGCGCCACGCACCTGGGCGGCTGCCGGCGTGTCGGTGCCGTGCGGGGAGGGCTGGGTCGCGGGGGTCGCCTGAGTCATGACCGCATCGTAGACGCGGGTACCACTTCAAGGGCCGGGCCGCCCATCCCTCGGCGGACGGCCTGTGGCACCATCTCGGGGATGACCTCACCGACACCCTTCACCGGGCTGCTCGCCTACCCGATCACGCCGCTGGGCCCCGACGGGCTCCCCGACCTGGGGACGCTGACGCGCCTCGTCCAGGACGCGGTCCGCGCCGGGGTCGACGGCGTCACGGTCCTCGCGTCGTCGGGCGCGGGCACGTCGTTCTCACCCGAGGAGCGCGCCGCCGTGGTCGCCACCGCAGTTCGGGCGGCACGCGAGTCCGGTCCCGGCCCCTCGGGGCGGCGGGTCCCGGTGCACGTCGCGGTCGCGGCTCCCGCGACCACCGAGGTCGTGCGGAACGCGGCGGCGGCGCAGGCGGGCGGGGCCGACGGGCTCGTCCTGGCCCCCTTCGCGTACGTCCCGCTCGTCGACGCCGAGGTCGTGACCCTGTTCGAGGCCGTCGCCGCCGAGACGGACCTGCCCGTGTGCTTCTACAACCGGCCCGCCCAGAGCGGGTACGACGTGACGCCCGAGGTGCTGAACCACCTCGCCCGCACCGCCAGGCTCCGGGGCCTCAAGGACCCCGCAGGGAGGACGGGCGTGGGCGCACGTCTGGACGCCGTCCGGGCCGCGGTCGGGGACGAGCCGTTCGCCGTGGGGCTCAGCGGCGACCTCGCGATGACCGAGGGGGCCTTCACGACCCTGCCGTCGAGCGATGCCTGGCACACCGGCGTCGCGGCCCTCGTCCCCGACGAGTACGTCGTGGTGCGCCGCGCGCACGTCGAACGCCGACCCCTCGACGCGGTCGTGGAGCGGTCCTGGCTCCTGGCCCTGTCCCGCGAGCTCGGGCGGCTGCGGCCCGTGGCGGGGCTCCACGCGCTCGCCGGGCTGCTCGACGTACCGGCCGGTTCGCCGCGGGGACCGGTCCTGGCGACACCGCCCGAGCAGACCGCAGCGCTGCGGGCCGTGCTGGCCCGCCGGCCGGCCACGGCCCCCGCGCTGCCGGGTCCCGGGAAGCCGGGTCCCGCGGACACCGGCACCGGCCCCGGCACCGCGAGGTAGAGGTC
>NZ_JBHUAD010000363.1:0-2338 GCF_042789955.1 Oerskovia sp. NPDC056781 | reverse complement strand
GGCCACCGAACCTCACCTCGAAGGAGAGACATGAGTTCACACGAGCACTACCACGAGTCCATCCCGGCTCGGCCGATGAGCCGGCGGAACCTGCTCAAGGCCCTCGCGGCCTCGACGGTCGCCGTGGGCGTCGGCGCGACCCTGGGCCCGACGGCGGCATCGGCCCTCGGTGGCGTGGCCGCGGCCCCCAGCAGCGGACGCAACCGGCTGGTCCCGGTCAACCGGATCGGCATCCAGCTCTTCACCATCCGCGACAAGGTCAGCTCGCTCGGCTTCCGGGCCGTGTTCGAGGAGCTCGCCGACATCGGCTACTCCGAGGTCGAGTTCGCCGGGTACACGCAGGGCCAGATCGGCGCGATCACCCCCGCGCAGATCCGCCAGCTCCTCGACGACAACGGACTGCGGGCCGTGGGGTCGCACGTCAACCTCAACCCGAACAACATCGACGCCGAGATCGAGAAGGCGCTGATCCTCGGCATGCCGCACCTCGGTCAGGGCGGCCCGATCAACGGCACCAACACGGTCGCGGCGTGGACGGCCGCGGCGCAGACGTGGAACGCCATGGGGGAGAAGGCCAAGGCGGCGGGCCTCAAGCTCTACGCCCACAACCACGACGGAGAGTTCCGCTTCACGTCCGACGACCCGAACCGTCGCGTGTACGACCTGCTGTGGGACGAGTTCGACCCGTCGCTCGTCTACTTCGAGATGGACGTCTACTGGGCGCACGTCGGCCGGCACAAGTACCCCGGGTTCGAGCCCATCGAGTACATCAAGCGCGACCCGCGACGCTTCCCGATGCTGCACCTCAAGGACGGCAAGGCCAACCCGAGCAGCGCCAACGGCTACGACATCATCGAGTTCGGCGCCGGCAGCATCGACTACCAGTCCTTCCTCTCGCAGCTCCGCACGCGCGGCCAGCACTACGGCCTGTACGAGCAGGACAACGCGAGCTCGGTCGCCGAGCCGCCGAACCCCTTGAACTCGCTGGGCAACGCACGACGCAGCTACACCTCCATCTACGGCCTTCGCGGCTGACCCACCGAGATCACAGGAGAATCGACATGAAGTGGAAGGTTTCAGCAGCCGCTGCCGCAGCGTTCGCGCTGCTCGCGGTCGCCGCACCGTCGGCGCACGCCGCGGTCACGAACTGCACGACCGAGCTCGACGACACGGTCGTCGCGGGCGACCTGGTGGTCCCCGCAGGGGCGACCTGTGTCCTCGGCGGCACCACGGTCCAGGGGTCGATCACGGTCGGTGACGACGCGTGGCTCGACGCGACCGAGGCGGTCATCGAGGGCGACGTCGTCGCGACGGACGCCTATGGCGTCCTCATCGACGGTGCGAGCGTGGGCGGCGACATCAGCTCGTACACCGCGGGGTCCCGCACCGGGTTCCTCTACCTGTACGACCTGCGCGTGGGTGGCAGCGTCGCGACGGGCGGGGTCGACGTCGAGATCTCGGACACGAAGATCACGGGCAACCTCACGACGCAGGCCGCGACGTACGTCGACCTGCTGCGCACGAGCGTGGGCGGCGACGCGACGCTCGGTGACAGCGACTTCGGCGTGAGCGTCGGGGGCGCGGTCGTCGGGGGCAGCCTGTCCGTGACGGGCACGTCTCGCGACGCGCTCGTCGGCGCGAAGGCCGACGGGACCGCCGACCAGTGGGGCAACACGGTGGGTGGGGACCTCGTCCTGACCGGCAACACCGCGAACCTCCAGGTCGCGGGCACCACGGTCCACGGGGCCGTGCGCCTCGCGGACAACACCCCGGCGGCGAACTTCGGTCCGGGCAACACCGCGGGCTCGGTCGAGGGCGACCTCACCGGCACGGCTCCCGGCGCGCTCGCAGGGGGAGACCAGTCGGTCGCGGTCGTCATCCCCGAGCCGCGTCCGGGCGAGCTCACGTGGAGCCTCGAGGGCTCGACGGGTCTCGTCGACCTGGGCGTGGCCGAGGAGCAGGGCGACCACTTCGCGGCCTCGGGCGACCTGGTGCCGGTCCGTGTCACGGACACCCGCATCAACGCCCCGGCGTGGTCGGTCTCGGCGCAGGTCGGCGACTTCGTCGCCGGCGGCGAGACGGTGTCGGGCAAGTACCTCGGGTGGACGCCCGAGCTCCTGGAGAACGACGGCGGAGCGGTCGCGGGTGCGGCCGTCGCGTCGGGCTTCGTCGAGGGTGACGGCCTGTCCGTCGCCCGCACCCTGGGCAGCGCGGAGGCCGGGCACGCCCGCGGCTCCGCGGTCATCGGGGCGGAGCTGGACCTCAAGCTCCCGCTCTCGGTGAACGAGGGGACCTACAACGCGACGATGACGCTGACCGCGCTCAGCTAGTCACGCCG
>NZ_JBHUAD010000362.1:0-2481 GCF_042789955.1 Oerskovia sp. NPDC056781 | reverse complement strand
CGTGCGCGCCGCGCCAGAGCTGGGCGCTGGCGGTCTGGAGCGCCCGCATCTCGGGGCTCGTCTCGAGCGTGGCCGGGTCGCCCAGGTCGACGCCCGCGACGTGCGCGGCGAGCCCGAGGAGCGCGAGGTCCCAGCCGACGCCCACGGCCCCGGGGCCGAACTGGTCCCAGAACTCGGGTGGCACGATCGCGACGTGCTCGAGCGTCAGCTCGGTGGCCCCGCCGTCGGCGGGGGCGAGGCAGAGCTCGACCGTGCTCCGGTCCTCCTCGCTCATGCCCCAGGTCACGAGGAACCGGCGCGGCGGTTCGCACTCGCGCACCTCGCCGCCCGCGTTGCCCTGGAGCTGGTAGCGACCGCCCAGTCGCAGCTCGCCGGTCACGGGCAGGAACCACCGCGCGATGCGCTCGGCGTCGGTGCACGCGTCCCACACGTCCTCGACCGGGGCGTCGTAGGTGCGGCTCAGCAGCACGACGCGGGCGTCGTCGCGCGCGCCGACGGTGCGGCGGGCCCTGTCGATCTCGGTGCTCAGGTCGAACGTCATCTCGTGGCCTCCTTCGCGGGGACCGGCTGCGGGTCCGCGGCCGGTGCGGCAGGGGAAGCGTCCGGGGACGGTACGGCCCGACGGCGGGCGCGGCGCCCTCGCGCCAGCTCGGTGCCGAGCGCGTCGAGGCGCTGGTCCCAGAGCTGCCGGAGGCCGTCGAGCCAGTCGTCGACGTCGTCGAGCGCGCCGGGGTCCAGGGCGTAGAGCCTGCGGGTACCCGCTGCCTGGACTGTCGCGAACCCGTTCTCGCGCAGCACCTTGAGGTGCTGGGAGACCGCGGGCTGGCTGATCCCGAACTCGTCGCGGATCACCGCTGCCAGGTCTCCGGCGGACGTCTCGCCGCCGGACAGCAGCTCGAGGATCCGTCGCCGGACGGGGTCGCCGAGGACGTCGAACGCTTCCATCCGTCGATCATTCATCCGCAGCTTATATAAGTCAAGAGTGAAGGAATCAGCGCCCCTTCTTGCGCCCCTTCATCGACTGCGACTTCCCGAGCCGCTTCGCGACGGACTTGCCGGACTTCTTGCCGCCCTTGGGTGCCTGCTTGGCGCCGCTGCGCGCCGCGCTCGCCGTCCTGGCCCCCTTGGTGGCCTGCGCGGCCTTCCCGCCGCCCGACGGCGAACGCCCGTCCGCCTTCCTGCTCGCCTCGGACGTGGGCGGGGTGGGGCCCGCGACGCCGCGCGAGCTGTTGGCCGTGCGGCCCCGCACGATGCCGATGAACTCCTCGACGAGGTCCGACTTCTCCTCGGTGACCCAGCCGAGCGCGACGGGTGCCTCGGGCCCCCCGTCGAGGGTCCGGTACGTCAGGTCCTTGCGGTGGTGCAGGCGCGCGAGGGACTGCGGCACGACGAGCAGCCCGATCCCTGCCGCGACGAGCTCGATCGCGTCGGCCGTCGTCGCAGGGCGCTCCAGGGCCGGCTTGCCGGGCAGCACAGGGGTCGCCGCGTCGTCGGCACCCGAAGCAGCGGCGGAGGAGGCCCAGCCCAGCACGTCGTCGAGCGGGTGCAGCACGACCTCGTCCGCCAGGTCCGCCGCGGTGAGCGCTTCGTCACTCTCGAGGGCCGCGAACACGTGGTCGCGCGGCACCACGACGACCGGCACCTCGGTGTACATCGCGATGTGGCTCAGCCCCTCGCTGCGCACGGGGCGACGCAGGATCGCGACGTCCGCTCCGCCGTCGTGCAGGAGGGCCTCGACCTGCGAAGCCGGGACGGCGAGCGCCTCCAGGCGCACGCCCGGGACCCGGTCGATCCACGTCCGCACCCACTTCGAGGGCGTCACGCCGGGGACGTACGCGAGGCGGAACCCGGGGGTCTGCGCGTCGGTGACGTCCTCGGCCGGTCGGTCGGCGTCGTGCTCGGCGCTGCGCGCAGTCTCTTCCACCCCACAACCCTAGCCGCCCCAGGACAAGGAAACCGGGCCAGGACCGATACCCTGGGACCATGAGCACCCCGCACTCCTCCCAGACCATGAAGCCCGCGACCGCGGCGAAGAAGCTCGGGGTGTACCTTCCCGCCACTCCCCCGGAGTTCCAGGAGGGGACCATCACGCGCGGCCGGCTCGAGGAGCTCGAGACCAACCCGCCCGAGTGGCTCGTCGACCTGCGCCGCAACGGCCCCCACCCGCGCCCCGTCGTGGCCGGCCGCCTCAACGTGTCGATCGCGGGCCTCGCCCGCGGCGGCGTCGAGGACGCACTGACCACCGAGCAGATCAACGAGCTCCGTGAGGACCCGCCCGCGTGGCTCGTGCGCGAGCGCGAGATCCAGGCCGAGGTCCGTGCGGAGGAGGAGCGCATCAAGGCGCGTGACCTCAAGAAGGCCAAGAAGGTCGCCCGCGCCAACCGCGAGGCCGAGCAGAAGGCGCCGTCGGGCGAGTGACGCCGCGGGGCGCCCCGGGGGGGGCCACCCCAACCCCCGGCCCCCCCACCGGCCCGGCGGGCC
>NZ_JBHUAD010000361.1:0-2497 GCF_042789955.1 Oerskovia sp. NPDC056781 | reverse complement strand
GGGTGGGGCGGCGCTCACGAGGGCATCGTCGTGTCCCGACGACGGCGGTGCGCGCGATCCGTCGCGCGGTCCGGTGACCCGTCGGTCCGGTCGAGGGCGTCGGTCGCGGGCTGCGGCTCGTAGGGCCGGTCCAGGAGCTCGCGCACCGACCGTCGGTGGTCCTCGGGTGCCGGGAGCCGCTCGGCCCGTTCGACGCCCCGTCCCGACAGCCTGCGCGACGGCACGTCGTGGTCGTTCGACGCGGCGCGCAGCACGCCGAAGACGCGGGCGGCGCTCGCGACGATCTCGTGCGTGTCCCGGTCGCGCCGCGCTTGTCCCACGAGGCACAGGTTCGGTTCACGTCCCCGGACCGTCTCGACGTGGCGGACGCTCAAGAAGGGCATCGCGTCCTCGCCTGCGCGGCGGAGCACCTCCTCGGCGTCGGCGCGCAGCCGTCGGGGTGGCGGTGCGCCAGGACGACGCCCGTGGTCGACGTGATCTCGTCCGGGTCGTGGCCGTGCAGGGCCAAGGTCTCGGACGACCACCACCAGCGTCCCGATCCACCGGAGGTCGAGGGGGGACGCCTGCCGGGGAGGGGAGCGGGACGACGGCGAGCTGTCGGTGACCGGCCTGCCCTCGCCCCGGAAACGACGATGCAGGCCAGGCGCCGACGCGCTGACCTGCATCATGGGGTGCCCCGGGTGGGATTCGAACCCACACTGGATCGGGTTTGAGCCGAACGCCTCTGCCGGTTGGGCTACCGGGGCACGGGCCGTCAGGGGATCGCGAAGGGTCCGCTGCGGTGCGTGGACCATCGAACCACAGAACCTGGACGAAACGAGAATCACACCCCAGGTGCAGGGCGATCGAGGGGTTCTCCCACTACGATGAGGGACGTGAGTGACGACAACGCGCAGCCCGATGCCACGGCACCGCTCGACCTGCCCCCCCTGATCCAGCCCGAACCGAGCGCCGAGCCCGAGGCCCCCGCTGCGCCGTCGGGCGGTCGCCCTGCCCGCCGTGCCGTCGTCGCGGAGGACGAGGCCCTGATCCGCATGGACGTCGTCGAGACGCTCCGCGAGGCGGGCTTCGACGTCGTCGGCGAGGCAGGTGACGGTGAGACCGCGGTCAAGCTGGCGCTCGAGCTCAAGCCCGACGTCGTCGTGATGGACGTCAAGATGCCCGAGCTCGACGGCATCTCGGCGGCCGAGCGGATCGGCAAGGCGCACGTCGCCCCCGTGGTGCTCCTGACGGCGTTCTCGCAGACCGAGCTGGTCGAGCGTGCGCGCGACGCCGGCGCCATGGCGTACGTCGTCAAGCCCTTCAGCCCCGCGGACCTGCTGCCCGCCGTGGAGATCGCGATCTCCCGCTACTCGCAGATCAGCGCGCTCGAGGCCGAGGTCGCGGACCTGGCCGAGCGGTTCGAGACCCGCAAGCGTGTCGACCGCGCCAAGGGCCTCCTGATGACCAAGATGGGGCTCTCCGAGCCCGAGTCGTTCCGCTGGATCCAGAAGACGTCCATGGACCGTCGCCTGACCATGCGAGAGGTCGCGGACGCCGTCATCGAGCAGGTCGGCGGCGCCTGATCCGGTGCGGCACGGCGTCAATCGGGTCGTGAACAGCCTCTTTGTTCGGGACGCTCAAGAAGGCTATCGTCATGGACAGGTGTCCAGGACGACGAGTTCGACGATCCGGACTCCCACGAAGCATCAGTCGATCGATGACCGGGGGCGCTCGTCGGTGGCAGATAGCTCTGCTGCCGCCGGGGTTGCTCCGAGGTCGGAGGATCCTACGAGGAGGTTCCACGTGCGTGCAGCAGTAGTGGTCAGGCCTGCGGTCGGCGACGACCTCCCTGGTGTCGCTGCACTCTGTGCCGAGGCGCGCCGCGAGTCCGCGGCCGGCCCTCAGGTCTGCCTCTCGGACGAGTCCAAGCTGGTCCGCCAGCTCCGCGTCCTGCTGTCGGTCCCCGGTGGCACGGCGCTCGTGGCCTTCCACGACGACGTCCCGGTCGGCTTCCTCCTCGCGCGTGTGCTCGACCCGCACCTCTTCAACGACGAGCCGAGCCTGTACATCGAGGCGCTCTACGTGTCGCAGGACGCGCGGCGTCGCGGGGTGGGGCACGCACTGCTCACGGCGACCGCAGACCTCGCGGCCGAGCACGGCGCGATCGACGTCTTCTCGGTGCCGATCCCGGGCTCCCGGGGCGTGCAACGCTTCCTCGCGCGGCTCGGCTTCGCGCCTGCCGCCGGGCACCGCGTGGTCTCGACGTCGGTGCTCCAGCGCCGCCTCGCCGCTGACTCGGGAACCCTGCGTCGGGGCGCCCGCAGCCTCGAGGACCTCATCGCGCGTCGCCGCAAGGCGCGGACAGACGGCCAGACGGGCCCCGTCGACCTCCGGGCCTTCCAGGACGACTATCGTCGCGAGTCCGCCGCAGGTCTCGACGTACCGCTCGTGAGCGAGCCCGCAGCTCGCTGACCCCGATCCACGCGAAGGGCCCGGCTCGTCCCACGAGCCGGGC
>NZ_JBHUAD010000360.1:0-2511 GCF_042789955.1 Oerskovia sp. NPDC056781 | reverse complement strand
TCCGGGGTCCGGTGGGTGCCGGGTCCCGCAGGACCTGGCTCCCACCTCCGTTTCTACTCCGGTCCGACGACCGAGACGCGCGCGGCGCGCACGATCTTCTCGCCGATCCGGTAGCCCGGCTCGATGACCATGTTGACCGTGGCCGACGTGGCCTCGGGGTCCACCTGGTGCATGAGCGCCTCGTGGACGGTCGGGTCGAACTCCTCGCCCACGACGCCGTACCGCTCGACGCCGAACTTCGCCAGGCTCGCGTCGAGCTTGTCGGAGATCGCGACGAACGGGCCGTCGAGCTCGCCGTGCTGGCGCGCCCGGTCGATGTCGTCGAGGACCGGCAGGAGCGCGGCCAGGACGTCCTCGACGCCCTTGACCCGCGCGGCCTCCTGGTCGCGCAGCGACCGGTTGCGGTAGTTGGTGAAGCTGGCCCGCTCACGCTGGAGGGCGTCGAGGTGGGCAGCCGCCTCGGACTGCGCAGCCAGCAGGGCTGCGTCGTCCCCGGCCTCGCCGGTGGGCTCGAAGTCGAGCCCGGCCAGCGGGTCGCTCTCCGCGTCGTTCCCGGCCGAACCGGGCACGGAGCCGGCCCCCTCGGGGGCAGCCTCCTTGGGCTGCCCCTCCGGGGTCACCTTGCGCTTGTCGGTGAAGTGGAAGGGCTGGTCCTCGGAGCCGAGCTCCTCGGGGCCCTGCGCGTCGCTCGTCACTTCTTGTCGTCCTCGTCCACGATCTCGGCGTCGACGATGTCCTCGTCGGGAGCCGAGGTCGCACCGGCGGCCGCAGCGGCGTCCGCGTCAGCGGCGCCCTGGTCGCCCGCGGCCTGCTCACGCTCGGCCGACGCGTAGAGCGCCTCGCCGATCTTCTGGCTCGAGGCCAGGAGCTTCTCGTGGGCCGACTTCACGGCGTCCGCGTCCGTGCCCTCGAGGGCCGTCTTGACCGACGCGATGTCGGCCTCGACCTCGGTGACGACGTCGGCGGGGAGCTTCTCCTTGTTCTCCGCGACGAGCTTCTCGGTCGAGTACACGAAGGACTCGGCCTGGTTGCGGGTCTCCGCCTCCTCGCGACGCTTCTTGTCCTCGGCCGCGTGCTCCTCGGCCTCCTTGACCATGCGGTCGATGTCCTCCTTCGGCAGCGCGGAGCCACCGGTGATGGTCATCTTCTGCTCCTTGCCGGTGCCGCGGTCCTTCGCGCCGACGTGGACGATGCCGTTCGCGTCGATGTCGAAGGTGACCTCGATCTGCGGCAGACCGCGCGGGGCCGGGGCGATGCCCGTGAGCTCGAACGTGCCCAGCGGCTTGTTGTCGCGGGCGAACTCGCGCTCACCCTGGAAGACCTGGATCAGCACGGACGGCTGGTTGTCCTCGGCGGTCGAGAACACCTCGCTGCGCTTGGTCGGGATGGCCGTGTTGCGCTCGATGAGCTTGGTCATCACGCCACCCTTGGTCTCGATGCCCAGGGACAGCGGGGTGACGTCGATCAGGAGGACGTCCTTGCGCTCGCCCTTGATGACACCGGCCTGCAGCGCGGCGCCGACGGCGACGACCTCGTCCGGGTTGACGCTCTTGTTGGGCTCCTTGCCGCCCGTGAGCTCCTTGACGACCTCGGTCACGGCGGGCATGCGGGTGGAACCACCCACGAGCACGACGTGGTCGATGTCGCTGACGGAGATGCCGGCGTCGCGGATGACCGCGTGGAACGGCGCCTTGGTCCGGTCGATGAGGTCCTGCGTCATCTGCTGGAACTGGGCGCGCGTGAGCTTCTCGTCCAGGTGGATGGGGCCGTTCTCGCTCATCGAGAGGTACTGCATGGAGATGTTGGTGCTCGTCGCGGACGAGAGCTCCTTCTTCGCCTGCTCGGCGGCCTCACGCAGACGCTGCAGCGCGATCTTGTCCTTGGACAGGTCGACGCCCGAGCTGTTCTTCACCTGCTGGATGAGGTGCTCGACGATGCGGTTGTCCCAGTCGTCACCACCGAGGCGGTTGTCGCCAGAGGTCGCGCGGACCTGGATGGTCGAGAAGTCGTCCTCGTCCTTGCCCACCTCGAGGAGGGAGACGTCGAACGTTCCACCACCGAGGTCGAAGACGAGGATGAGCTCGTCCTCCTTGCCCTTCTCCAGGCCGTAGGCCAGAGCGGCGGCGGTGGGCTCGTTGACGATGCGCAGGACGTTGAGACCCGCGATCTGCCCGGCGTCCTTGGTCGCCTGGCGCTCGGCGTCGTTGAAGTACGCCGGGACGGTGATGACCGCGTCGGTGACGGGCTCGCCCAGGTACTCCTCGGCGTCGCGCTTGAGCTTGCCGAGCACGCGCGCGGAGATCTCCTGCGCGCTGTACTTCTTGTCGTCGATCTCGACCGACCAGTCGGTGCCCATGTGGCGCTTGACCGACGTGATGGTGCGGTCGACGTTCGTGACCGCCTGGCGCTTGGCGATCTCGCCGACGAGGACCTCGCCGGTCTTCGAGAACGCGACGACCGAGGGGGTCGTGCGAGCGCCCTCGGCGTTCGCGATGACGGTGGGCTCTCCAC
>NZ_JBHUAD010000359.1:0-2528 GCF_042789955.1 Oerskovia sp. NPDC056781 | reverse complement strand
CGCGCGCACCGGGGCCGCCGAGATCCTGGGCGTCGTGGACCCGGTCGACGCCGCGCGCGCGATCTCCGACGCCGCAGACCTCGCCCTCGTGGGCGGGCTGCGGGTCGCGCAGTTCGTCGCCCGGGGCGAGCTCGGCGTCGCGGGTCCGGCCGACGACCCGGCCCGGTGCGCGATCATCGCCATGGGTCGCCTGGGCGGGCGCGAGATGGGCTACGGCTCGGACGCCGACGTCATGTTCGTGTACGAGCCCGCCGAGGGCGCGACCGACCGTGACGCGCAGGCGTTCGCGCTCGTCGTCGCGACCCGGTTGCGCTCGCTCCTGGGCGACATGGGCCCCGAGCCCGGGCTGCCCGTCGACGCCGACCTGCGCCCCGAGGGACGCAACGGCCCGCTCGTGCGCTCGTTCGACTCCTACGCCGAGTACTACGACCGCTGGTCGGCCGCGTGGGAGTCCCAGGCACTGCTGCGCGCCCGACCGGCCGCGGGGGACGAGGGGCTCGGTGAGCGGTTCGTGACGCTCGTCGACCCGCTGCGCTACCCGGTGGGCGGGCTCGACGCCGCGACCGTGCGCGAGGTGCGGCGCATCAAGGCCCGCGTCGAGTCGGAGCGGCTGCCGCGCGGCGTCGATCCGTCGCGCCACCTCAAGCTCGGCCGGGGCGGCGTCTCGGACGTCGAGTGGACGGTCCAGCTCCTGCAGCTCCAGCACGCCCACGAGGTCGCGGGCCTGCGCACGACGTCGACCGTCGACGCGCTCGAGGCTGCGGCGGTCGCGGGCATCGTCACGCCCGACGACGCCGCGACCCTGGGGGAGTCGTGGCACCTCGCGTCGCGGTTGCGCAGCGCGCTTGTGCTCTGGTCCGGGCGCTCGGGCGGTCCGACGGCCGACGTCCTGCCGCACGAGATCCGCGCGCTGTCCGGGCTCGCTCGGGTCATCGGCGACGAGGAGTCCGGGTCCGAGCTCGAGGAGCGCTACCTGCGGACCGCGCGACGGGCGCGGGCCGTCATGGAGCGCGTGTTCTACGGCGAGGACTGAGCCCCGCCCTCCTCGTCGCACGGCGCGTCGACCGTGAGGCCGGCCGCGCTCACCTGCTGGTCGATCAGCACGAGCGCGCGCTGCATCGCGACCGGTTGCAGCTTGCCCACCTGGTGCCCGTGCGGATGGTCGAAGAACACGAGCAGGCTCAGCATCAGGGCGATCACGAGCGTCACGCTGCCCATGAGGACGGACTGCGTGACGGCACCCTCGCCCGAGTCGGCGAAGAACAGCATGAACACGAAGATCGTCGCCGAGATGACGAACAGGACGAGCCACAGGGGCAGCGGGATCAGGCCCTCGGCGCCGTGGACACGCGCTTGGCGCGCCTGCTCCCGGTCGGAGGTCTGGTCCATCCACCGGTCGTACGCCGACTGCTCGGTGTCGGTCGCGGGCTCGACGCCGCGGATCGTGCGGAACATCTCGACGCCCCACGGGTTGACGGCCTCGCCGAGCCTGCCGTCGGCCATGGCCTCCCACTCGGTCGTCGCGACCGACCGGGCGTAGCAGACGAGCTGTCCAGAGAGCTCGGCCGCGGCGTCGGGTGGGAGGAACTGCGCGGTCTGGAGCTGTTGCGAGACGACCTGGGCCTCCTCCTCGGCACCGCTGCGGGCGTCGTCGTAGGACTCGAAGGCCAGGAAGATGATGAAGCCGAGCAGCACCGAGAAGCCCGTCGCGAGCACCCCGAAGACCCCCGACGCCCGGTCGCCGTCGCGAAACCGGCTGCCCTCGGGCGCCCGGGAGCGCACGAGCAGCATCGCGGTGACGGTGATCGCGGTCGCGCCGACCGTGACGAGGGTGGCGATCAGGATGTTCATGTCCTCACACCTTGATCGGGTAGGCGAGGAGGACCCCGAGCGTGGCCAGCAGCACCACCGCGCCGAGCCCGACCATGGCGAGCCGCAGACGGGGGGACGAGAGCTTGGCGCCGATCCCGCCGAAGAAGAGCACCGACGCGCACATGACCGTGGCCAGGACGTAGTTGTCCTTGACGCCGTTGGCCTCGTGCGCCCGCGCGGCCAGCGCGTCGGCCTTCTTCTCGAGCCGTTGCGACTCCTGGGACGAGGCCAGGACGTACTCGTCCATCGCGAACGGGCTGGGCGGTGCGGCCGGGTTGGTCGAGGGGTCCTGCGCGACCCACGCCTCGACCGCGGGCTGGAACTCCTCGCGGAAGCGCGCGTAGAGGAACCCCGAGTAGGTCGACGGGTCCGGCTCGTAGCCGGGGGCCGGACCGACCCTGCCCTGCTCGGCGTCGAGCGCGCTGAGCCAGTCGGTGAAGAGCTGGACGTCGATGATCGTCTCCTGACCGGCGCGCGTCGAGGCCCGGTTGCTCTCGGTGCGCGCCGCCCCCGCCGCGCTGTACGCCGTCGCCATCTCGCCGCCCCAGCGTGCGCTCTGGAACGCCGACCACGCCGTCATGACGGTCGCGATCGCGAGCAGCACCGCGGCGACGAGCTCGAGGTGCCGGTGCACCGACGCCGCCGGACCGCGGGAG
>NZ_JBHUAD010000358.1:0-2578 GCF_042789955.1 Oerskovia sp. NPDC056781 | reverse complement strand
GTTCTCGCCCACGCGCCCCTCGGCGCGGTCGCGGATGCCGCGCAGCATGCGCGCGCTCATGAGGAAGCTGACCGGCAGGACCGGTTCGACGATCGCCCCGGACCACCAACGCGTGTACCCGTAGCGCTCGCGCACGACGAGGCGCGTGGCGCCGTCGGCGACGGGGCGCAGCACGAACGACCAGGTGAAGTCGTACGGCGGGGCCGACGCGCCGACCGGGACGGCTCCCCGCAGCACGAGGTGCCGCTCGGGGACCATCGCGGCGACGCGCAGCGCGACGTCGGGGTGCAGACGGACGTCGTCACCGACCGCGAGACGCTGCCACCGAGGATCGATGCGGTCCGCGTTCTCGATGTCGCAGCCCACGAGGTTCTCGAGCCACTCGTAGCTGTAGAACCCGCCACGGCCCTGGCCGAGCTGCAGGACCCACTTCCACACCTCGCGCGGCGGGGCGTCGATCGTGACGGCACGGGTCGCGACCGCGTCGGCGCACGGGACGATCTCGTCGCCTGCGAGCGGCTCGGACGGCTCACCGTCGCGGGTCCCCCAGGTCATGGTCATGCGTCGGGTCAGGAGCAGCGCTCCGACCAGGAACGCCGTGGCGGCGGTCCGTCGTACGAGCGGTCTCATGGCAGTCTCCTCCGTCGTGGGACTTCGGCCAGCCTCGATCGTCGCATCTTCGGGCACCGAAGCGGCGGCGCTTGTGACAGATTGCACAAGCGTGTCGCGGTGGCGACGGGTGGCGCAATCCCTCAGGCCACGCTGCCGAACGCCAGGAAGTGCGGGCTCGCGGCGATCAGCGCCGGGTCCGACTCGAGCAGGCGCGCCGCCCGGATCGCCGAACCCAGCAGGGGCTCCGCCTCGTCCAGCGGCAGGTTGTCGAGCGCCGGGGCGCTCGGTCCCTCGACGCCGTAGACCGCGACCGCCCCCAGCCCCACCTCCTCGAGCTCCCGTGCGAGCTCGTCCGGGCCGTGGAAGTACGCGGTCGTGAAGCCGGACCGTGGGTCGTGGAGACCCGTCTCGACCGCGCGCCGCAGCGACGGCTCCGTCTCGTCCGAGACCTCCCCCACGGCAGCGAGCTCCAGGAGCCCTGCGTACCGGCTGATCGCAGCGGCGACCACGATGCCGCCGCTGCGCGCCACACGAGCCGCCTCGCGCAGCGCGAGCAACCGGTCGGGCCGGTCCGTGAGGTGGTAGAGCGGCCCCAGCACGAGCACCGCGTCCGCCGACGACTCCTCGAAGGGCAGCGCCCGCGCGTCCCCGACCTGCGCCCGCACCCCCGGGATCTCCGCCGCCCGGGCCACGTGCGACGGTACGGGGTCGACCAGGTCGACGTCGTACCCGCCGTCGGCGAGCCAGGCCGCGTGCACTCCCGTCGCGCCGCCGACGTCCACGACCCTGGCAGGGGCCACCGGGAGGAACCTGCTCAGGAGCTCGCGCGTGCGCAGCAGCTCGAGGCGACCGTGGGCCGTCGCGTGGAGACGACGCTCCTCACGGTAGCGGTCGGTGTAGAAGTCGAGGATCTCGGGGTCCAGCGCTGGTCCGGTGCTCACGCCGACATCATGCCGCCGGAATCCCTGGTCGTCGAGTGTGCAGTTCGGGCTGTCCGCGGGCCCCGGGGACAGCCCGAAGTGCACACTCGGCGCGGCGGAGCACACCCGCGGAGCCCCCCAGCGACCGCCCGCGGAGTCACGTGAGGTGGTCGAAGTCCCCGCGCACCCAGGCCGCGTGCCTCTCCGCGGAACGCCGCACGATGCCCCGCGCATCCACCGGGACCACGCCCTCGAAGTTGTTGTAGAGCCGGTCGAACGCGAAGCGCTCGACATGGGTCGCGACCCGGTCCACCACGGCCCCCGACAGCGGGATCCGGTTGGGGTAGCTGCGCATGAAGCTCACCGACGTCCGGTCGGGGTTCGCGAAGATCGTGTCGCCGCTGAGCAGCACGCCACGCCCCTGCGCACCGGCCGCCCAGTGGACGACCGCACTGCCGGGAAAGTGCCCGCCCGGCTGGGAGAGCGTCACGCCCGGCAGGATCTCGCGGTCCTCGGACCACGTCTCGATCACCGGGTCGGGGCGCGCGACCCACCCGGCGTCGGCCTCGGCGACGAGCACGGGGACGCCCCCGAGCGCGCGGCTCCACTCGACCTGGACGCCGAACATGTGCGGGTGGCTCGCGACGACGGCAACGACCTCGCCCAGCTCGCGCACCCGACGGACGGCGTCGTCGTCCAGGTACCCGACCGGGTCCCACAGCAGCATCCCGGCCGGGGTCCGCACGATCTTGGACTCCTGCCCGATGCCCACCCCGGGGTGCCCCGCGAGCGCGAAGAGGTCCGGTTCGAGCTCGGTCACCGAGACCTCGTGCCCCTCGGCGGCGAGCTCGTCGAGCGTGGTCCACGCCTGACCGGCCGCGGGCACCCACTGGCGCTCGTCGGCGCAGATCGCGCACACCTCGGGCCGTTCGGCGTGCTCGACGGCGCACGTCCGGCAGATCCACCACGTCATCGGGGTCGTCCTCTCCTCGTCGAGCCCTCGTCCTGACCGCGTGTCAGAGTGGGCGTGCCCCCTGGGTCACGCC
>NZ_JBHUAD010000357.1:0-2583 GCF_042789955.1 Oerskovia sp. NPDC056781 | reverse complement strand
CCCCCGCGGGGCGGCGGTCGTCCTGGCTCAGGCCCACTCGATCACGCCGAAGTTGAGGAACGGCTTGGCCGACGGGTCGTCGGCGTCCACCAGGCGGAAGTGCACCCGCCCGTCCTCCATACGCCACATCTGCGTCGACACCCGGGTCCCCGGCAGGACGGAGGCGGTGATGCGCGTCTTGAAGCGCTTGAGACGCTCGGGCTCGCCCGGGACGAACGCGCGCACGAAGTGGCGGCACACGATGCCGGCGAAGCTCACGGCGTGCAGGATCGGACGGGGCTGACCGTTCTCGGCCGCGTACTCCCAGTCGACGTGCTGCGGGTGGTAGTCGCCCGACAGGCGGTAGATCAGCGCCTGGTTCTCCGGGATGGTCTCGATGGTCTCGACGTCGGGCTCGCGGTCGGGCATCTCGACGATGTCCTTCGGCGCAGCCGGCCCACCCCACCCGCCGTCGTAGATGAGGCAGTCCCAGCTCTCGTTCGTGAAGAGGAGATTGCCCTCGTCGTCGTACGTGTCGCCGACGTGCTGGGCGAGCAGCCCCTTGCCCTCGCCCCGGTCGTACAGGCCCTTGAGCAGCACCTTGGTCGAGAGCTTCCCGTCCAGCCGGGTGATCGGCCGGTGGAAGGTGACGTCGAAGCTCCAGTGCAGCGACCCGGCGTAGTCGTAGCCGTAGTCGATGGTGCGGGTGACCTCGGAGTCGACGATCGGCATCGCGGCGAAGGTCGGCAGGACCTTCATGTCCTTCTCGTACACGTACTCGAGGTCGGTGCGGCCGTCGATCGCGCAGCCGGAGCCGAGGGCGAACAGGCTCAGGTCGCGGAAGGTGTACTCGCGCTCGAACGGGCCGAACCACTGGCCGACCATCTCGGTCTTGATGACCATCGTTTCCTACTCTCTGCGTGCTCTGCGCGCGTCCGGGGAACGTGCGCGGGGGTTCGGGTGCGGGAGCCGCCCGGCCCCCGTGACGTCGGCCTCAGACCAGCGCGGCCTTGGCGACCTTGAAGGTGGTGGTGCGGGGCAGGTCGTCGACGACCTCCACGATCGTGGGGACCTTGAAGTCCGCGAGGTGGGCGGCGCAGTGCGCGCGTACCTGCGCCACGGTGACGACCTGTCCGGGGACGAGCACGACGAACGCCTTGACGGCTTCGTCGTGCACGGGGTCGGGGACACCGATCACGGCGGCCTCGGCGACCGCCGGGTGCCGGGTGAGCACCTCCTCGACCTCCGTCGGGGAGACGTTCTCGCCCGAGCGCTTGACGAAGTGCGTGCGGCGGTCGACGAACCAGTGCCAGCCGTCGGCGTCCACGCGACCGAGGTCGCCCGTGCGGAACCAGCCCTCGGGGGTGATCGCGGCCGCCGTGGCCTCGGGGTCGCGGAAGTACTCCTTCATGAGCGTGCGGCCGGGCACCCCGCGCACCTGGATCTCGCCCACGGTGCCGACCGGGACCTCGTGCCCGTCGACGTCGGCGATGCGCACCTCGTACCCGAGGCCCACGCGGCCCACCGACGGCCAGCGGCGCTCGCCCACGGGCGGGTCCGTGAGGACGCCGACGAGGGTCTCGCTCGTGCCGTAGGAGTTGAGGAGGCGTACCCCGAAGCGCTGCTCGTAGGCGGCCTTCTCCTCGTCCGTGACCGGCAGGTAGTAGAGGACCTCTCGCACCTGGTGGTCGCGCTCGTCCACGGCGACGGGCTGGAGCATGGTCGTGCGAAGCATCATGGCGATGCTCTGCACCACGGTCGCGCGGTGCTCGCGCACCTGCGCCCAGAACCGTCGTGCGCTGAACCGCTCGACGGCGACCAGGGTCGCACCGGCTGTCAGCACGGGCATGAGGGCGTTGAGCTGGAAGTTCACGTGGCAGGCGGGCATGGTCGTCAGGAGCCGGTCCTGCGCCGTCATCGTGGCCTGCCAGTCGACGAACAGCCCGCTGAACAGCAGGTTGGCGTGGGTCAGCACGACGCCCTTGGGGCACGCCGTGGAACCGGACGTGAAGACGATGCCGACCGGGTCCTCGCCCGCGAGCGGGACACGGTCCACCAGGACGTCCGGCTGGGCGTCGCGGGCGGGCCCGTACGGCGTCGTGCCGGGTACGTCGTGCTGCGAGCGGGCGAGCAGGATGCGCGGGTCGCCGACGTAGCCGTGCGCGGGCAGGACGTCGGGCTCGGCGACCACGACGCGCGCCCCGACCCGGCGCTGGATGTCGTTGCACTCTCTCGCCGTGCTGCGGGGGTGGAACGGGACGCTGACGGCGCCGACGAGCGCCAGGCCGAAGAGGCACTCGAGCATCTCGGGGCAGTTGCCGAGGTGGACGCCGACGTGGTCGCCCGGGGCGACGCCCCAGGAACGGAAGAGGTTGGCCGTGCGGACGATCCGCTCCGCGAACTGGCCGTACGTCCACTCCGTCACGACGCCGTCCCGGTCCTCGAAGACGAGGAAGGTCCTGTCCGCGGAGGTGCGGGTGAGCTCCTCCCACAGGTCTCGCAGCGTCCTGTTCCCCACGATGTCCATCCACCTCACCCGTTCCTCGGTGCGCCCGGCTCCCCGGGCGCGCTGTGTCGGTCGGCGGGTGCGCGCGGTCCTCGTCC
>NZ_JBHUAD010000356.1:0-2625 GCF_042789955.1 Oerskovia sp. NPDC056781 | reverse complement strand
CCCCGCCCGCCGCGCGGCGCGGGGGCGGGTCGCGCCCCGCACGCCCGCCGGGCCCCGTCGGCCCCACGTGACGGCTGGTGGTCGTCAGGTCGGGCGGACGGGTCCCGGGTTCCCTCGGTGGTGGTACCGCTCCGCCGTCGGTCCGAGGTCGATCGTGCGGCCCTGTGCCGATCGAGCACGGCGTTTCGTGCGGTCGAGCACGGGATCTGGGTCGTCGTGGGTGGGATGACGACCTCAGCCCCGTGCTCGGCCTAGACGAGGACCGCGGGGCTTCAGCGCCTGGCGACCTTCGACCCGCCGCGTGCGGCCGCCTTCGCCGCGGCCTTCTCGCGTGCCTTGATCGACTTCTCGCTCACGGGCTCGTCGCCGCTCGCGCGCAGCTGCCGGTAGTACTCGCGGGCCTCGTCCTGACGGACCTGCTCGGCCCCCGACGCGATCTTGGCGCGCAGGTGCTCGGGGCCGTACCCCCAGGCGTCGACGAGGTCCTGCGCGTGCGGGCGCAGGCGGGCGACGAGGCGGTCCACGTACCCGCTGACGGTGCGCGCACGCTGCGCCGACAGGCGACCGTTGATGAGGTACCACGCGAGGTTGCGCTCGATGGTCGTGAGCCCGAACAGGTCGCGCACCCACGTGAGGACCTGGCGCGTGCCCGCGTCCTCGATCGTGTCGAGCGCCTGCGTGAACGCCTCCCAGTGCAGCAGGTCGGCGTGCGCCTTCGCCATCTCGATGAGCTCGTGCTGGTGCTCGTTGAAGAGCTCGGCGGCCTTCTCGGGCGTGGCCTTCTGGGCCGGGCGCAGGGCCGCGGCGACGTCGGCGACCATGGTCTCGACCCGGTCGGTCAGCAGGTCACGCTGGTTGCCGACGTCCTTGAGGTGCCCGACGGCGCGGCGCGGGTCGCCCACGTCCGCGAGGGTCTGCGCGGCGCGCTTGAGCGGCGTGCGGTGCAGCGCGGCGTCGGCGGCCTGCTCGACGACGAACCGGGCCATCTGCCCGGGCGTGATGTCCTTGAACTCCTTGCCGTAGTCGGCCAGGAGCCGCTTGGCGACGAGCTGGAGCAGGACCGTGTTGTCACCCTCGAACGTGACGTAGACGTCCAGGTCGGCGCGCAGGCTCGTGAGCCGGTTCTCGGTGAGGAACCCGGCGCCGCCACAGGCCTCGCGTGCCTCCTGGAGCGTGTCGAGCGCGAACCACGTGCTCATCGGCTTGAGCGAGGCCGCCATGGTCTCGAGGTCCTCGCGCGACTCGGGGGTGTCGTTCTCCCCTGAGAACACGGTGTCGAACAGGTCGAGCAGGCGGTCGTGCGCGAAGTGCATCGCGTAGGTCTGCGCGATGCGTGGGATCAGACGGCGCTGGTGGGTGCCGTAGTCGAGGATCACGACCTCGTCGACGGCCGACGCGCCGTTGAACTGGCGGCGCTGGTTGCCGTAGGTCACGGCGGTCGCGAGACCCAGCTTCGACGCGGTGATCGCGGCGCCGTCGAGCGAGACGCGGCCCTGGACGAGAGAGCCGAGCATCGTGAAGAAGCGGCGCCCGGGGCTGTCGATCGGCGAGGTGTACGTGCCGTCCTCGGCGACCTGGCCGTAGCGGGCCAGGAGGTTCTCGCGCGGGACGCGGACGTGCGTGAAGTGCAGGCGCCCGTTGTCGATGCCGTTGAGCCCGCCCTTGAGCCCGTCGTCCTCCCCGCCGACGCCGGGCAAGAACGCACCGGCCCCTCCGTCAGCAGTGGTCTCCCGGATGGGCGCGTAGAACGCGTGGACGCCGTGGTTGACGCCGTTCGTCACGAGCTGCGCGAAGACGACCGCCGCGGTCCCGTTGACGGCCGCGTTGCCGAGGTAGTCCTTCCACGCCCCGCGGAACGGGGTGTGGACGACGAACTCCTGCGTCGCGTTGTCGTACGTCGCGGTCGTCGCGATCGAGGCGACGTCCGAGCCGTGGCCCGTCTCGGTCATGGCGAACGCGCCGGGGACGGAGGCGTCCATCGCCCCCGGCAGCAGGCGGTCCTGCTGCTCGGGCGTGCCGAGGTGCAGGATCGCCGACGCGAACAGACCCCACTGGACGCCCGCCTTGATCTGGAGCGAGGGGTCGGCGGCGACGAGCTCCTCGAACCCGGCCAGGTTGCCGCCCGCGTCGTCCTGCCCGCCGAGCCGCGTGGGGAACCCGCGGTGCACCTGCCCGATCTCGACGAGCTGCTTGACCTGGTCCATGACGCGCTCGCGGTGCTCGGTGAGCGAGAGGCCCTCGATGCGGTGGAAGCGTTCCTCGCCGGCGGTCGCGCGAGCCTTGGCCCGCAGGTCCGCCCAACGGCCCAGGAGCTGGTGGGAGAGGTCGGCCACGTCGATGCGGACCTCGCCCGCGGGCATCGAGGGTGTGACGCCTGCGGCGGGGATCGACGTGGAGGCGGCTGCGCCGTCGCCGCGGGTGTCGCGGGCGGTCGTGCGATCTGAGGTGGTGGTCATCGGGACTCCTGTGTGCCGGTGGTAGCCATGAGAGAGGTTCAGAGGTCGTCGGTCGAGGGGGCGGTGTCCTCCGCGGCGGGCGCTGCGCCCCGCCCGCGGGCCATGACCCCGACGGGTCCGCCCCACAGCCAGGCGGCGACGCGCTCGGTGAGCTCGTCGCGGTCGGGGG
>NZ_JBHUAD010000355.1:0-2648 GCF_042789955.1 Oerskovia sp. NPDC056781 | reverse complement strand
GTCCGGTGGACCGACCGCCCCTTCGGCGTCCCTACCCGGTCGTGCGGCCGCCCCTCCGCCCAGGACATGCCTCGGGTTGAGCAGACCCCCTGCTTCGGGTCCGCGACCCGACCCCTTCACGGTTTCCCCTGATTCGTCATGGGAGACTGGGGAGCGTGAGCACGACACCGACGCACCCCGCTCAGCCTGCCGCCTCGGGCGGCACCCGCCTCGACCCGTGGTTCGGCGCCTACGCCGAGCGCGCCCACGGTATGCGAGCGTCGGAGATTCGCGCCCTGTTCGCGGTCGCGAATCGCCCCGAGGTCGTCTCGCTCGCCGGCGGTATGCCCTACCTCGAAGGTCTCCCCCTCGACGTGATTGCGGACGCGATGCAAAAGCTCGTCGCGACGCGTGGCACGACCGCGCTGCAGTACGGCTCAGGACAGGGCGACGAGTCGCTGCGCGAGAAGATCGTCGACGTCGTGCGCCTCGAAGGCATCGACTGCCACCCTGACGACATCGTCGTGACCACCGGTTCACAGCAGGCGCTCGACCTCGTGACCCGGATCTTCATCGACCCGGGTGACGTGATCGTCGCCGAGGCACCGAGCTACGTCGGAGCCCTCGGAGTCTTCCGCTCGTACCAGGCCGACATCGTCCACGTTCCCCTCGACGAGCACGGTCTGATCCCTGAGGCTCTCGAGGAGACCCTGACCCGGCTGGCTGCGGACGGTCGGCGCGTCAAGCTCCTCTACACCGTGCCCAACTTCCACAACCCCGCAGGCGTGACGCTCTCGGTCGAACGGCGTCCCCGCATCCTCGAGATCGCCCAGCGCTTCGGCGTGCTCGTGATCGAGGACAACCCCTACGGGCTGCTCGGCTTCGACGGCGATCCTCTGCCAGCAATGCGCTCGCTCGACGACCAGGGCGTCCTCTACCTGGGCTCCTTCTCCAAGACCTTCGCTCCCGGCTACCGGGTGGGCTGGGTCGTCGCGCCGCACGCGGTCCGCGAGAAGCTCGTGCTGGCGAGCGAGTCGGCGATCCTCTGCCCGTCGAACGCCTCGCAGCTTGCGATCGCGACCTACCTCGAGACCTGTGACTGGCAGGGCCAGATCAAGCAGTTCCGTGAGCTCTACCGAGAGCGGCGCGACGCCATGATCGGCGCTCTCTCGGAGCACCTTCCGTCGGCCTCGTGGAACGTGCCGAACGGCGGGTTCTACACGTGGGTCAAGCTGCCCGACGGTCTCGACGCACGCTCGATGCTCCCCCGAGCGGTCACCGCACGTGTCGCGTACGTCCCGGGGACGGCGTTCTACGCCGACGGGACGGGCGCGGACCACGTCCGCCTGTCCTACTGCTTCCCGACGCCGGAGCGCATCAGAGAGGGCGTCCGGCGGTTCGCCGGGGTCGTCTCCGCCGAGCGCGAGCTCGTGGACCTGTTCGGCACCTCCGGGGCCCAGGATCCCGACCTCACCGACGTCGAGAACCCTGGCCCCAACCTCGCGTGAGCGCCACCCCTGCCCTCGTGAGAACCCCGCTGAACGTCGAGAGGACCAAGACCGTGGGTACCGCTGCGGAATCACAGACCGTCACCGAGGACGTCACCGAGCGCGCGACAGCCGCTCCACAGAGCCCCGACGGCACAGGCTCGACCGGCGCGGGACACCGCCCGGTGGAGCGTGTCGTGGTCCTCGCGGGAGGCCTGTCTCACGAGCGCGACGTATCGCTCCGCTCGGGTCGACGCGTTGCCGACGCCCTGCGAGGTACGGGCATCGAGGTGTCGGTCCACGACGTCGACGCGTCACTCCTCTCCTTCCTCGCGCAGGAGAAGCCCGACGTCGTCTGGCCCCTCCTGCACGGCGCGAGCGGCGAGGACGGCTCGGTCCGTGACGTGCTGGAACTGCTCTCGCTCGACTACGTGGGGACCGGCCCTCGGGCCTCGCGAGCCGCCTGGAACAAGCCCATCGCGAAGAACCTCGTGCTCGGCGCGGGGCTCTCCACGCCCGACTACGTCACGCTCCCCCAGAGCCTCTTCCGCGAGCTCGGGGCCCAGCCAGTCCTCGACGCGGTCGTCCGCCGTCTGGGCCTCCCTCTCGTGGTCAAGCCCACCCGTGGCGGATCCGCACTGGGCGTCACGCTCGTCCGCCGCGCCGAGGACCTCCCTCGAGCGATGGTCGACTGCTTCTCGTACGGCGACATCGCCCTCATCGAGCGCGCCGTCGAGGGGACCGAGATCGCCGTGAGCGTCGTGGAGGGTCCGGAGGGCCCGGAGGCGCTCCCCGCCGTTGAGATCGTGACCGACGGTACCTACGACTACGACGCGCGCTACAACCCGGGGCGTACGAGCTACTACGCCCCTGCTCGGCTCGCTCCCCAGGTCGCCGCACGTGTTGCGGACATGGCCGTCCGCGCCCACCTCGCGCTCGGACTCCGCGACCTGTCCCGTTCGGACCTCATCGTCGACGACGAGGGGAACCCCCACTTCCTTGAGGTCAACGTCGCGCCCGGGATGACCGAGACATCGTTGTTCCCGCAGGCCGCACAGGCAGCGGGTAGAGACCTGGGTGACCTCTACCGCGCGATCGTGACGCAGAGCGCTGTCCGTCAGAGCGCCATGCGCTGACGTCTCATCTGGCTGACCACAGACATCGGCCCCGATGAGCGGTTGC
>NZ_JBHUAD010000354.1:0-2655 GCF_042789955.1 Oerskovia sp. NPDC056781 | reverse complement strand
GCGGGCGGTCGCCCGCCCACCGGGATCCCTGCGCTGCGGGTCAGCCCTCGAGCAGGTCCGCCTTGCCCTCCTCGTACGGGCCGGACAGACCGTCGAGGACCTCGGCCGGGGTCTTGGACTTGTTGACGAGCGACTGGAGCTGGCTCACGAGCACGTCGTAGTAGCCCGCGACCGGCCAGTCGGGGTAGAACGCGAGGCCGTCGGCGGCCAGGATGTCGTTGAAGTTCTGCGTGAGGGCCTGGGTGCGCTCGTCCGTGATCGCCGAGACGTCACCCGCGACGGGGAGCCCGCCGGCCTCGCCCAGGATGTTCTGCACCTCGGGGCGCAGCGTGATGTCGATGAACTCCTCGGCGAGGGACTTCGAGTCGGCGTTGGTCGGGACGACCCACAGGTTGCCCGACGAGCCCACCTGCAGCGTGTTGCCCGGGAAGTTGAACTGGCCCCAGTCGGCGTCCATCTCGTCGACGATGCGCCCGAACCACCACGAGCCGGAGACCATCATCGGGTAGGTGCCGTTGATGAACGAGACGCCCATGTCCTCGGCCGTGAGAGCGGCGGAGTCCGAGGCGATGTAGCCCTTGTCGATCCAGTCGGCGAGGGTCTCGGTGGCCTCGGTCATCTCGGGGCCCTGGAAGTCGACGTCACCGTCGAACAGCTGGTAGGCGTCGACGAAGTCCTGGTCTGCGTTCGCGAGGACGAGCTCGTACCAGAGCTGACCGAGCGGATACTCGGCGCCGGCCTCGGCGAGCGGCGTGACGCCGGCAGCCTGGAAGGTCGCCATCGCGGTCTCGAGCTCGGCGAGCGTCGTCGGGACCTGGACGCCGTACTGCGCGAACATGTCCTTGTTGTAGTAGACGCCCACGAACTCGCCGTAGTTCGGCACCCCGTACCACTCGCCCGACCCCATGAGGCCGTTCTCGTCGTACGTCGCGGTGGTCTGGAGCGACCCGCTCAGGGTGGTGTCCCAGCCGCGCTCCTTGGCCGCGCCGGTCAGGGGCGTGAGCAGGCCCTGCGACGCGAGCTGGCCGGCGGTCGCGTTCCCCTTGTTGTACTCCATGACGTCGGGCACGTCGTCGCCCGTGAGCACGATCTTCGCGTTCTTCTGGATCTGCTCGAACGTCTGCTTCTGGACGTCGACCGTGACGTCGGGGTTCTCGTCCTCGAAGATCTCGATCGCCTTGGCCCAGGCCTGGCCCATGGCCGACGTCTCCGACTCGTAGTGCCAGATCGTGAGGGTCTTGTCGTCGGAGTCCCCCCCTCCGCTCCCTCCTCCCGCGCAGCCCGCCAGGGCAAGTGGGAGCGCTACCAAGGCAGCGACAAGAGGCTTCCGTGTACGCAACATGACTCTCTCCTCATCATTGAGCGTCGGCGCCAGCGCCGATCGTCTGGTCGTGCACCGGCAGGGCCGGCGGTCGTGCACCGGCAGGGCCGGGTGGTGCACCGGCGGACCGCCGGTCGTGACCTCGGCGCCTCGGGATCGAGGCCTCGGTCGGGGTCGAGCACCCGGGGTCAGGGCCCCCGGACAGGGGCGGGGCCGACGCTCGCGCCGGCCTCGAGGTCGCACGGGACGAGGACGGGCGCGTGCGCCCTGCCTGCATCGTCGATCCGCGCCACCAGGGACTGCACACCGAGCCGCCCGAGCTCGGCGCCCGGTGCGTGCATGGTGGTCAAGGGGGGTGTGCTCATCGCACCGACGCCGGGCGAGCTGACGATGCCGAGCACCGAGACGTCGCCCGGGACCGAGAGCCCGCGCGCCTGCAGGCCCGACATGACCCCGAACGTCGCGATCTCGTTCATCGTGACGAACGCGGTGAGCGACGGGTCCTGCTCGAGCAGCTCGCCGACCGCGGCGCGCCCGGCCTCAGCCGTCTCGTCGCACAGGAGGCTTCGCCCCACGAGCCCGCGGCGCTCCATGGCCGCGGCGAACCCCTCGTCCGCCCGCAGGGTCGGGCCGTAGCCCGCCGCGGCGCTCTCGGCCGAGTGGTTGATGAACGCGATCCGCCGGTGCCCCAGCGCGACGAGATGCTCCACGGCGGCCTCGGTCGTCGCGGCGAAGTCGATGTCGACGTACGGGCGCCCGTCGAGCTCCCGCGTGCGCCCGATCATCGTGTACGGCACACCGGCCGCGTGGAGCACCTCGACGCGCGGGTCGTCGAGCCGGACCTCCATGAGCAGGACCCCGTCGGCCATGCCTTGCTGGGTCAGGTCGCGGATCTCGGTGGCCTCGTGCGCCGCGAAGGGCCACAGCACGAGGTGGTACCCCGCCTCGCGGGCGGCAGCGGCCGCGCTCGTGACGAACTCCGAGACGGTCCCGCCGATCCCGGTCTCGGTCGCGGGGAAGATCAGGGCGAGGACGCGGCTCCGGCGTGAGGCGAGCCCTCTGGCCATGGCGTTGCGGTGGTACCCGAGGTCCGTCATGGCCGCCTCGATCCGGGCGCGCGTCTCGTCGGAGATCTTGCGCGTCCCGTTGAGCGCGTACGACACCGTGCTGAGCGACACGTTCGCCCGCGCGGCCACGTCCTGCATGGTCACCATCTCGCCACCTCCTCGTGGTCGACCCCAGTCTCGGGGACCGAATCGTCGAAGCGCTTCGTCGAAGCGCTTCGAATGAATACGAGTATTGACTGAACTATTGCGATCCGTCAACCCCTGCCC
>NZ_JBHUAD010000353.1:0-2684 GCF_042789955.1 Oerskovia sp. NPDC056781 | reverse complement strand
GTCCCTCCACAGGCCGGCCGGCACCACCGCTCGACAGCCCGCCCGACCCGCCCGGACAGCCGCCGGACGGGTCGGACGACCCGACCTCACCGGTCGGACCTCACGAAAGCAGGCACGACCATGGCGATGCAGCAGCACTTCCTCCGGCCCGAGCGGGACGCCGACGGGCGGTCCGCACTGACCAACGTGCGCGCGCACCAGCGGGAGAACGGCCACAGCCACGCCCTGTGGATCCTCGCCGTCCTCGCGGCGACCCTCGTCGTGGGCCTGCTCGTCTCGCTGCTGGCCCCGGGCGCGTCCGCCCTGGCTCTCTCCTCGCGGTCCGCCGCGCTCCCGCACGCGGTGAGCGCCGCCGTCGGGCCGGAGGACCCTGCCGCCACGCCGGTGACCTGGGGTGTGCGCCCCGCCGACACCGTGCACGGCACCGAGCGTCCCAACTACGCCTACTCCCTGGAGCCGGGTGCGAGCCTGGACGACGGGATCATCGTCTCCAACTACACGCAGGGCCCGCTGACGTTCCGCGTCTACGCGGCCGACGGGTTCATGACGGAAGCGGGCGAGCTCGACCTGCTGCCGGCGGGTGAGGAGTCCTCCGCGCTCGGCGCCTGGGTGTCCTTCGCGGGCGAGGAGGTCACGGTCGACGGTGGCGACAGCGTGGTCGTCCCGTTCACCCTGACCGTCCCGGCCGACGCGACACCGGGCGACTACGCGGCAGGTGTCGTGTCCTCGCTGCTGGTCGAGAACGCCGAGGGCGTGAGCGTCGACCGCCGCCTGGGCTCGCGCATGCACCTGCGCGTCGCGGGCGACCTGGTCCCGGCCGTCGTGCTCGACGACGTCTCGGTCACCTACGACGGCACGCTCAACCCGTTCGCCGCGGGGGACGCGACCGTGACGTTCACCGTCACGAACGACGGAAACACGCGCCTGGCCGCCGGTCAGGTCGTGCGGGTCGCGGGGCCGTGGGGGGCCGGCGCGCAGAGCGCCCCCCGCGTCGAGCTCCCCGAGCTGCTCCCCGGGACGTCGGTGACCCGCACCGTGACGGTCGACGGCGTGTGGCCGCTCGGCCGGGTCTCGGCGGACGTGCGGGTGACCGCGGAGGTCGTCACGGCGATCGGCGCGACCGACGCGGACACCGTCCCGGTCGTGGCCCCCGCGACGGCCTCGGCGTCGACGCTCGCGGTGCCGTGGGCCGCCCTCGCGCTGCTCGTCCTGCTCGTCGGGGCGGTCGTCCTGTGGCGGCGCGCTGCCCGACGGCGCCGTGCCCGTGACGAGCGCAAGGTCGCCGAGGCCGTGGCCCAGGCCCTCAAGGAGCGCGACGAGCAGCCCGTCGCCTGACGTGCGCCGGCCGACTGGCGCGCCGTGGCCGACTGGCGTGCCCCCCCACCTGGCCGGGCTCAGGAGAACAACGGGGCGAGCCGGTTGTCGACCGTCGAGAGCGCCGACCCGATCGCCATGTGCATGTCGAGGTACTGGTAGGTGCCCAGGCGACCGCCGAAGAAGACCTCAGGCTCGCCCTCGGCCAGGCGACGGTAGGCCGCGAGCCGTTCGCGGTCGGCCGCGGTGCTGACCGGGTAGTAGGGCTCGTCGGTCCGCTCGGCGAAGCGGGAGAACTCCCGCATGATGACGGTCCTGTCGGTCGGGTAGTTGCGCTCCGGGTGGAAGTGCCGGAACTCGTGGATCCGGGTGTAGGGCACGTCGGCGTCCGGGTAGTTCATGACGGAGGTGCCCTGGAAGTCGCCCACGGGCAGGACCTCCTGCTCGAAGTCGAGCGTCCGCCACGAGAGCTCGCCCTCGGAGTGGTCGAAGTAGCGGTCCACAGGCCCTGTGTACACGACCGGGACGTGGCCGACGACAGCCTGCTTGTTCACTGGCTGCGAGGCGTCGAAGAAGTCGGTGCCGAGCTGCACGGTGATGTTCGGGTGGTCGGCCATGCGTTCGAGCCACGCCGTGTACCCGTCGACGGGAAGGCCCTCGTAGGTGTCGGCGAAGTAGCGGTTGTCGTACGTGTACCGGACCGGGAGGCGGGAGATGACCGACGCCGGCAGGTCCCGGGGGTCCGTCTGCCACTGCTTGGCCGTGTAGTCGCGGACGAACGCCTCGTAGAGCGGGCGCCCGATGAGGCTCACACCCTGCTCGTCCAGGTTCTGCGGGGTCCTCCCACCGAGCTCGGCCGCCTGCTCGCGGATCAGGGCGCGCGCGGCGTCGGGACCGAGGGCGCTGCGGAAGAACTGGTTGATGGTCCCCAGGTTGATCGGCAGGGGGTACACCTCGCCGCGGTGCGTGCTGTAGACGCGGTGCACGTACGAGGTGAACCGCGTGAACCGGTTGACGTACTCCCACACGCGCTCGTTCGAGGTGTGGAAGAGGTGCGCCCCGTACTGGTGCACCTCGATCCCCGTCTCGGGCTCGGTCGCGCTGTACGCGTTCCCCCCGATGTGCGACCGGCGGTCGATCACGAGGACCTTGAGCCCACGTTGCGTCGCGAGACGCTCCGCCACGGTCAGGCCGAAGAAGCCTGCTCCCACCACCACGAGATCCGTCATCATGCTCCCAGCTGAACCGGCCGTCACGTCGCTCGGCGCACCTGCGTCGAGGGGCGTCCGTGCGGCCCGGGAACCTCACCGGGAGTCTCGGGATCGAGGTCACGGGCGCCGACGAGCTCGAAGGACTGCAGCATATAGCGC
>NZ_JBHUAD010000352.1:0-2747 GCF_042789955.1 Oerskovia sp. NPDC056781 | reverse complement strand
GTCCTCCAGCGCGGGGGCGCTGCTCGGCGTCCGGGCAGGTGGGGGACGCCTGCCGTGCCCGACGGCGGAGCCCACCTCGTGCGCCCCCGGCGCGGGTCCCCGAGGTGGGTCGGTGGGCGCGGGCGAGCGGCGCCACCCGGCAGGACGCGCCGCCGGCGGGACGCGCGGCTGTCGGTGGGGCGAGCGATGATGGGCACGTGAACGACGCCACCCCGCCGCACCCCGCAGCCAGCCCCGACAGCACGAGCACGGCCCTCGCGGCCGCGGCCTCCGACACCGCTGTCGCCCCCGATGCCGCCCCGGCACTGGACGAGGCCGGCGCCCAGCGCCGCTGGGCCGAGCTCGTCGCCCAGGTCGAGGCCGACCAGCGGGCCTACTACGAGGCCGACGCCCCCGTGTCGTCCGATGCCGAGTACGACGCCCGCATGCGCGAGCTCGAGGCGCTCGAGTCGGCGCACCCGGCCCTCCAGACCCCCGAGTCGCCCACGCAGCGCGTCGGCGGGCGCGCCGCGACGGGCTTCGCGACCGTCGAGCACCTCGAGCGCATGCTCTCGCTCGACAACGCGTTCTCCGAGGAGGACCTCGCCGCGTGGGCCGCGCGTGTGCACCGGGATCTGGGCGTCTCGTCCGAGGCCCCCGTGGAGTACCTGTGCGAGGTCAAGATCGACGGCCTCGCGATCGCCTTGCTGTACGAGCGGGGGCGTCTCGTCCGGGCGGCGACCCGTGGCGACGGGCGCACGGGTGAGGACGTCACGGCCAACGTCCGTACCATCACGACCATCCCGCAGCAGCTCGCGGGCGACCCGGCCACGCACCCCGCGGTGATCGAGGTCCGGGGCGAGGTCTTCCTGGGGGTCGAGGACTTCGCGGCCCTCAACGAGGCGCTCGTCGCGGCCGGGCAGGCGCCCTACGCCAACCCGCGGAACACCGCGGCCGGCTCCCTGCGCCAGAAGGACCCGGCCGTGACCGCGAGCCGCAACCTGCGCATGTACGCGCACGGCGTCGGGGCTCTCCAGTGGGAGGAGGGCGAGCACGCCGAGCTCGGTCGCCAGTCCGACGCGTACGCGCTGTTCGAGCAGTGGGGCATCCCCGTCTCGCCGCACAACCGGGTCGTCGACGGGCTCGCGGGCGTGCAGGAGATGATCGCGTACTTCGGCGAGCACCGGCACGACATCGAGCACGAGCTCGACGGGATCGTCGTCAAGGTCGACGAGCTCGCGCTCCAGCGCCGCCTCGGGGCCACGAGCCGCGCACCGCGCTGGGCCATCGCCTACAAGTACCCGCCCGAGGAGGTCAACACCCGCCTGCTCGCGATCCAGGTCGGGGTCGGGCGGACCGGCCGGGCAACTCCGTACGCCGTCATGGAGCCCGTGCTCGTCGCGGGCAGCACCGTGCGGCAGGCGACGCTGCACAACCAGGACGTCGTGCGCGCCAAGGGCGTGCTGATCGGCGACGTCGTGGTGCTGCGCAAGGCCGGGGACGTCATCCCGGAGATCCTCGGGCCGGTCGTCGCGCTGCGCGAGGACGGCGTGCAGCGTACGGAGTTCGTCATGCCGGCCGAGTGCCCCGAGTGCGGGACGCCGCTGCGTCCCATGAAGGAGGGCGACGTCGACCTGCGCTGCCCCAACGCCGAGAGCTGCCCGGCGCAGGTCCGCGGGCGCGTCGAGCACATCGGCTCCCGCGGCGGCCTCGACGTCGAGGCGCTGGGCGAGGTCACCGCGGCCGCGCTCACGCAGCCCTACGAGCCTGCCGAGCCGCCGTTGCGCACCGAGAAGAACCTGTTCGGGCTCACGGTCGATCAGCTCGCCCCGATCCGTGTCGTCGTCCGCGACCCGGAGACCGGGCTGCCCCGGCCTTTCGAAGGGGTGGGGGAGTCGGGCGAGGTGGAGATGTCCGACGGCTCGGTGCTGCTGGCCAAGGTCGTCCGGCCGTTCCAGAAGGTCGCCGCCCGCACCTACCCGCCGGGGTTCGAGGACGCGACCCCCGCCGAGCGCCGGGCCGCGGGCGTCCGCAAGGACTTCCCGGTGTACGGCCCGTCGACCACCGCGCAGACGCTCGTGGACGAGCTGCGGATCGCGCGGACCAAGGATCTGTGGCGCATCCTCGTGAGCCTCAACATCCGGCACGTCGGGCCGGTCGCCGCCCGGGCCCTCGCGGAGTGGTTCGGGTCGCTCGACGCGATCCGGGCCGCGAGCCGGGAGGAGCTCGCGGCGGTCGAGGGCGTCGGGCCTGTCATCGCCGACGAGGTGCTCGCCTGGTTCGAGGTGGACTGGCACCGGGAGATCGTCGAGACCTGGAAGCAGGACGGCGTCCGGTTCGACACCCCGGGTCACCCCGGCCCCGGTGCCCGCCAGCAGCCGACGGGCCCGCTCGCGGGGCTGACCGTCGTGGTCACGGGAGGCCTCGAAGGGTTCTCGCGCGATGGTGCCAAGGAGGCGATCCTCACCGCAGGGGGCAAGGCCTCGGGGTCGGTGTCCAAGAAGACGGACTACGTGGTGGTGGGGGAGAACGCGGGCTCCAAGGAGACCAAGGCCCGGGACCTGGGCCTGCGCATCCTCGACGAGGCGGGGTTCGTGGCGCTCCTCGCGGGCGGACCGGCGGCGGTCGGCGACGCGCCGGAGCCCGAGGACTCGGACGCCGAGGTCGCCGAGGGGCCGCCGGCTGACTGACCGTCCGTACGGTCCGGCTGGCGCCGGCCGTCGAGAGAGTGGTCTCGCGTCGAGGTAGAGAGCCGCAGCCTCTACCCC
>NZ_JBHUAD010000351.1:0-2763 GCF_042789955.1 Oerskovia sp. NPDC056781 | reverse complement strand
CCTTTGGCATACCCCCACATCCACCGCCCACGAGCGACACCACGACCAGAACCACCGCAACCTCCGCCCCGCACACCACCACGTGTCACGGGGCTCTTCTGCTTTCCGGCTCTCGCCTCGTGCGCCGTCGCGCCCTGGTGGAACGCTGCCGACGGCATGGCCGCTCGGGGGCGTCGTGGACGGGCAGGTGTGCGGAGCTGTCGGGCGCCAGGGGCCCACCGTCGCGGTGTGACGAGTGCGTTGCGCTCGCGCCGGCTGGTGAGCCTCGCCGTCGGGCGATGTCACGACTGGTTGCTGTGTGCTGGCATGACGCACGGCCGGTCTGCGCCGGCGGTGTGGAACGTTCCCGCACCGCTGCTGCCCTGAGAGCGCCTGCCGTGCAGACCACGCAGGCAAGGGCTCGACGTGCGCCGTGGGACGAGCCGGTAGCCTTCGAGTCAGGCGGCCGGACCCAGATGCTGCCAGGTCTCCGGAGGAACACGTGGTCACCCGCATCAGCGCACGCAATGCTCGATTTCAGGTACTGCAGACGCTCCTGTCCAACCGCTCCAAGCGTCACCGTGCAGGAGAGTTCATCGTGCAGGGTGTCCGGCCGGTCAATCTGGCGCTCGAGCACGGGTGGGAGCTCCGTTCGCTGCTGTACGACGCCGACCGGCCCCTCTCGCCCTGGGCCAGGGACCTGCTCGCGTCCCAGCCGAACGCCGAGAAGGTGGCGATGTCGGCGGACCTGCTGGCCGAGATCAGCGAGAAGTCCGAGGGCGCGGCTGAGCTGCTGGCCGTCGTCGGCATGGCCTCCGACGACCTCGCGCGGATTCCCGTGCCTCAGGACTTCCTCGGCCTGGTGTTCGACCGCCCGACGCAGCCCGGCAACATCGGGTCGATCATCCGCTCGGCGGACGCTCTCGGCGCGCACGGCGTGATCACCACCGGGCACGCCGCAGACGCGTACGACCCGAAGTCCGTCCGCGCCTCGACGGGTTCCTTCTTCGCGGTGCCGACCGTGCGGGCCGCGTCCCCTCACGACGTCATGGACTGGGTCGAGGACCAGCGTTCTGCCGGCGTGCCGATCGTGGTCGCGGCGACGGACGAGGACGGCGACGCCGAGATCTCGGCGTTCGACCTGACTCAGCCCGTGCTGCTCCTCGTCGGCAACGAGACCGCGGGGCTGTCCCGCGCATGGCGCGATGCTGCGGACGTCACGCTCAGCATCCCGATGGCCGGCGCGGCCAGCTCGCTCAACGCGGCGAACGCGGCCTCGATCGTGCTCTACGAGGCACGCCGCCAGCGTTCGGCGAGATGACGGTCACCAGCTGCGCGGGGACGATGCCGGTCTCGGCAGGGGACGGCGTCCGACACACCGGTTGCGCCACGGTGCGCGGATGACCGCTATCGTGCGCGGATGACCGCAGCATCGCGTCCGATCCTGTTCCTCGACGTCGACGGGACGCTGCTCCCGTTCGGCGGCCCGGAGATGCCGCGAGCTCCGGGGCCCCCTGAGTCCTGGACGGCGCCGTCCAACCCTCATCTGGCGAGTGTCGATCGGGCACTCGGCCCGCTGTTGACCGGCCTGGGGTGCGAGCTGATGTGGGCGACCGCGTGGATGCACGGTGCGAACGAGGTGATCGCGCCGTTGCTCGGTCTCCCGCGCCTACGGGTGGCCGACCTTCCTGCCTACGACGGCGACCATGGGTTCGACGGCCTGCAGTGGAAGACGAAGGCACTGGTTCGCATCGCGGGCGACCGCCCGTTCGTCTGGGTCGATGACGTTCTCGGGGACGCAGACCAGAGGTGGATCGAGAGCGCGCACCCTGCCGGGGCGTTGCTGCACAGGGTCGACCCGACGGTGGGGATGACCGTCGCGGACGTCGACACGATCGCCACCTGGCTGCGGGACAAGGAGTCCGTCGTCCGTTGACGAGGGGCGAGCGTCGGAGACCAGGCGCTCCGCGTCGGCAGCCTGAGCGAGCGCCTCCTAGAGAACGCGTCGGTAGAGCTCAGCGGGCGCGGCCCTCTCGAGCTGCTCGAGCTGCGCGACGAGCCGCACGAAGTGCTCCGTCCGGGTGTGGGCGTCGAGATGGTCCTGCGACGCCCACTCCTCGACGAGCAGGAACCGCGTCGAGTCGTCCACACACTGGAGGAGCTCGTACGACAGGCAGCCGGCCTCCCGCCTGGTCGCGTCGACCAGCTCGCGATACGCCTCGAGCGCACGAGCCTGGTGCCGTTCGTCGACCGTGCAGGGAACGAGCACCCGCACGGGCGCACCGTCGCCCGGGCTGTGGGCGAGGGACGGACGAACGGTCTCGCTGGGCAGGCTCATGCCCCGACGGTACCCGGCGGGCGGGGAGGGTTGTCGGTTGCGCCCGGGCCTCAGACGCACCTCTGGCGACCCGCCGGCGCGCGGTGACCGGGGTCACGGGGCACGGGTTTGACCGTTGGGCCCCGACCACCGTAATGTTCTCTGAGTCAGCCCGGCAGGGAGGAACAGACACCACTGCGAAGCTCTTCGGAGCCGCCGCGAAGTGGCTGGATCCCCCGGGTGAACCAAACTTCCTGAAGACTCCTGGGGATTCTTGTTTCCTTGAGGAGTAGGGAATGTGGTCGACTTGTGCGGCTCACCTCACGAGAAATCGCGAGGTAGGAAAGCCCCGGAAAGTCTGATAAGATTAACAAGTTGCCCCGAGTGAAGGCCCCTGGTGGGTTGGAGTCGGTGCGTGTCGGTTGCTTGAGAACTCAACAGTGTGCTTGATAGTTAATGCCAATGGT
>NZ_JBHUAD010000350.1:0-2801 GCF_042789955.1 Oerskovia sp. NPDC056781 | reverse complement strand
GACGGAAGCGGCGTCAGAGCAGCGCCTGCGCGACGCGCCGCACCTCCGCCTTGCGGCCGGCGCGCAGCGCGGCCATGGGCGTGGTCCCGAGCGCCTCGTCGGGCGAGAAGAGCCACTCGAGGATCTCGACGTCCGAGTACCCGAAGTCGGTGAGCAGGGCGATCGTGCCCTGGAGCGACATGAGGACCACCTGGCGACCCTCGTCGGGGTTCTCGGGGGCGGGCTTGGCGTTCGCCGGGTTGGCCAGGTGCGCCGGGACGACGAACGCCGCGGGGATCTGGAACGAGGAGCGCTCGCCGCGCTTGACGCCGACCACGCGCCTGTCCTGGGCGATCTTGCGGGCCTGGGTCATGTCGGTGCCGAGCACCTCGGCGAGGTCGGGAAGGGTCAGCCACTCGGTCACGAGCTGCTCGAGGTCAGTCACGTCAGTCACGGGTCAAGCGTACGTGGCGCGCGAGCTCGTGCCCGCCGGGGGCCGTCACGATCCGTCCGCACGACCCGCACGCGGTCCGGGCACGGCCTCACCGGTTCCACGCTCCGGGACGCCTAGACTTCCGACGTGGCAACTGTGACGTCTGATCCGTTCGTTGGCCGCCTGGTCGACGGGCGGTACCACGTCGTGTCCAGGATCGCCCGGGGCGGCATGGCGACCGTGTACCTCGCGGTGGACCGGCGTCTCGACCGCGAGGTCGCGCTCAAGGTCATGCACCCGCACCTCGCGGAGGGCACCGACGGCGGCGAGTTCGTCGCGCGCTTCCGGCGCGAGGCGCGCGCCGCGGCACGCCTGGCCCACCCGGGGGTGGTCGCCGTGTTCGACCAGGGGGTCGACGGCGAGACCAGCTACCTGACCATGGAGTACGTGCCGGGCACGAACCTCCGCCACGTCCTGCAGGACGAGGGCTCGCTCAGCGTGGGGCGGACGCTCGACCTGCTCGAGGAGATCCTGGACGCGCTCGCCGCGGCCCACCGCAAGGGTCTGGTCCATCGTGACGTCAAGCCGGAGAACGTCCTCCTCGACGAGTCGGGGCGGGTCAAGGTCGCGGACTTCGGTCTCGCCCGCGCCGTCAGCGAGGGCGCGTCTACCGCGACGAGCACCATCCTCGGCACGGTCGCGTACCTCGGACCCGAGCTCATCACGTCGGGACGCTGCGACGCGCGCACCGACGTGTACTCCGTGGGGGTGCTCGCGTACGAGATGCTCGCCGGGCGCCACCCCTTCACGGGCGAGACTCCCCTGCAGGTCGCCTTCCAGCACGTCAACTCCGACGTCCCGGCACCCTCCGACGTCGAACCCTGGATCCCCGCCGAGGTCGACGTCCTCGTGTGCGCGCTCGCCGCCCGGTCGCCCGAGGACCGGCCGGTCGACGCGTCGGCAGCCCTCGCGCTGGTCCGCCAGACCCGGCAGGCTCTCGACCCCGCCGCCCTCGAGGGGCGCTCGTCGCACCCGACCGGTACCGCGGCGGCGTCGGGTGCGGAGCCCGCCCCCAGCACCGGCTCGCCCGACACGGCCGTGCTCGGGGTGGCGACCGCCGCCCTCGCGGGAGCACTCGCCAGGCCCGGTGACACGCCGTCGGGCGCCACCCGGACACAGGCCCCGCCGACGGCCCCGGACTCGACCCCCACGACCGCACTCCCGGCCCTGTGGGCGGCCCGCGGCGAGGGCGCACCCCAGCCCACCGATCGCGCCGGCACGCAGCACACCCTGGCGCTCGACCGCACCACGGTCGCCGCGCACGGCGACGCGCCCGGCTCCGAGGACGGCCCGGAGGACGAGGTGCTCCGCCGCGCGGGGCGTCGCCGTCGTGCCTGGTGGTGGGGCCTCGCGATCGTCGTGCTGCTCGCAGGCGCCCTCACCGGTGCCTCCTGGTGGTTCCTCAGCGGGCCGGGCGCCTACACCATCGTGCCCGGCGGCCTGGTCGGTGCCCCGCAGGCCGGGGCCGAGCAGACCCTCGCCGCGGTCGACCTGCGCAGCGACGTGACCGAGGCCTACGACGACACCTTCGCCGCCGGGACGGTCATCTCGACCGATCCTGGTGCGGGCGAGAAGGTCCGCAAGGACGGCGAGGTGCACCTCCTGGTCTCGCTCGGCGTCAAGATGATCGAGATCCCCACCGGGCTGGTGGGCAAGCCCGCCGAGGAGGCCACCGAGGCGCTGAAGGATGCCGGCTTCACGGTCGGGGACCCCGTCGAGGCCTACAGCGACACCGTCCCTGCCGGGATTGTGGTCAGCGTCTCCGAGGCCGAGGGCACCTCGGTGCCGCACTCGACGATCCCCGTGCTGACCGTCTCGCAGGGCCCCGCCCCTGTGACGGTCCCGCAGGTCGTGGGCCTCGGGAAGGACGCCGCGCTCACGGCCCTCACGGACCTGGGCCTGGACCCGAGCTCGACCGACGACTACTCCGAGACGGTCGCAGCGGGCCTGGTCATCAGCCAGACCCCGGAGAACGGCACGGAGGGGCACCGGGGCGACAAGGTCGCGCTCGTCGTCTCGCTCGGCCCGCCGCTCGTCGAGATCCCGAACACCTACGGCCGCAACGTCACCGAGGCCGAGAAGATGCTCAAGGACGCCGGGTTCGTGGTCGAGATCCGGCACCCTCAGGGGATCAGCCCGCTCAACATCGTCTACGCGCAGGACCCGGCCGGGGGCTCGGGCAAGACCGCACCCAAGGGGTCGACGATCGTCATCAACGTCTTCTGACCGGTCTCGCGGGGTAGAGGGCCCGCGTCGAGGTGGAGACCCACGACCCTCGACCTCGCGCCCGGCACCACGACGCAGCCCGACGGCGGCGCACCTGCGGGTG
>NZ_JBHUAD010000349.1:0-2837 GCF_042789955.1 Oerskovia sp. NPDC056781 | reverse complement strand
ACCCCCGTCCAGGGGCGTCCGCAGGCCGCTGTCGTCGTCTCCGGGCGCGGACCGGCCTGGGTCCTCAGCCCCGCGAGACCGTGAGGTTGCCCGAGACCGTGCTGACCGACACATAGGCGCCGCTCGTGCCCTCGGAGTGGTCCACGGACGTGGTGCGGGACTGCGTGCTGGGGACGGGGGCGCCGTCGAGCACGACCTTGCCCGTGACCGCACGGGCCTTGAGGTTGACCCCCGCGCCCTCGCTCAGGCGCAGGGTGATGTCGCCCGAGACGGTCTTGGCGGTCACGAGGGGGGTCGTCTCGCGGGCTTCCACGACCACGTCTCCTGTGACCGTGGCGATCGTGACCCGTCCGAGCGCACCCTCGGCCTCGACGCGCCCCGAGGCCGTGCTGACCTTGACGTCACCCTCGTGCGTCGCGACCGCGACGCGGCCCGCGACGGTCTTGACCGAGAGGGGGCCCACGGTGTCGGTCACGGTGACCGACCCGTCGGCCGTGGTCACGGAGACGGGCGCGCGGGTGCCGCTGACCGTCGACGTGGCGCGGGCGGTCGCGATCTTGACGGGCAGGTGGGCCGGGAGCACGACCCGCACGGTGGCGGTGTCCTTGTCCTTGAGGCCGCGCAACCGGTCCACGGCCCCCTCGACCCCGTCGAAGTCGTAGGCGATCTTCAGCTCACCGGCGTGCGTCGTGACCCGCAGGGGCCGTGGGCTCACGTCGGTCACGTCGACGGTCGCGCCGGACTCCCTGCTCGGGTCGCTCACGACCTCGACGGCCCCGTTCGTGAGGCCCACGACGAGCGACGCCACGTCGGCGACCTCGATCTGCTGCGGTGCTGCGATGACCCAGGACTCGGTTCCCATGTCGTTCTCCTTCGTCGTCTGCGTGTCGTGCCGGTCGTCGTGCTGGTTCGGGTCGTGCGGTTCGTGCGGTTCGTGCGAGCCCGCCGCCTCGGGGCCGCCGTTCACGGCAGCGTCCCCCGGACCGCCCGCCGGGCGGAGTCCAGGACCGTGCGCAGCGTCTCGAGCGTCAGCTCGGTGACCGCGCTGCTCGCGTCGGCGCGTCGGAGGTCGGCGCGCACGTCGTCGCGGAACCTCTGCACCATGGCCTCGGCCTCGACGCGGCGGGCGTAGGACTCGCCGCGGCGAGGATCGGGGGTGGCGGCGGGCCGCGGGCGGACGCGTGCCTCCTGGGCCGCGGCCGCGAGCTCGGCGCGCAGGCCCTGCATCGAGCCCTGGATGTCGGCGCGCAGGGCGTGCGCCCGGGTGCGCACGGTCTGCGCGATCCCGTCCTCGAGCGCCGCGACGTCGGCACGGCGGGCCGCGACCTCGGCCCGGCCGGCGGGCGTGAGCTCGTACGTCGACTTGCGGGCGCTGTCGCTGCGTCGCACGAGCCCCTCCCCCTCGAGCCGGGCGAGGCGCGGGTAGATGGTGCCGGCGCTGGGGCGGTAGGTGCCGCCGAAGCGGTCGCTGAGCTCGGTCATGAGCTCGTACCCGTGCTTGGGCCCGGACTCGAGCAGCGCGAGGAGGTAGAGCCGGAGCTCCCCGTGGGCGAAGACGGAGGCCATCAGCGGTCCGCCGGTCCGTCCGCGGGACCGCCGCCGGGCGCTCCTGTCCACGTCGCGCGGCTGTCCGCGGTGCCCCAGGGGGCGCCGTAACCCGGGTACGCGTCGGTCGGGGCGTCGTCGAACGACCAGGCCGGGGCGCCGTCCGCGACACCGCCGGGCGCGTCCCACGCAACGGCGTCGGCGGGCTCGCCCCGCAGCACCGTGACGTTGCCCGAGACGGAGTTGACCTGGAGCTTCTTGCCCGGGGTCCCGGACGGACCCGCCTGGCGGTAGGAGCCACCGGGCGTGCCGCGGTGCTCGACGCCGTCGACCACGAGGCGACCGCTCACGCAGCGCAGGGTGTAGTCGAGGGCGTCCGGCTCGGGGACGCGCACCAGGACGTCGGCCGAGACGGCGTTGACGTTCATCACGTCGGGCGTCGCGCTCGAGTCGAGCGTGACGTTCCCGGAGACGGTGTTGAGCTTGACGTCGGTCAGCGCGCCCGAGGCCGTGAGGTCGCCGGACACGGAGTCCATGACGAGGGTGCCCACGTGGTCACGGACCGTGACCTCGCCCGAGACCGTGTCGACGCGGACCGCGCCGGTCGTCTGCGTCGTCATGACCGAGCCGCCCACGGTGGCGACGGAGACCTTCGCCTGGGTCCCGGCGACGAGGCCGTCACCGCGCACCGTCGCGAGCTTGACCCGGACGTGAGCCGGCACGCCGACGTAGACGTCGGCGCGGTCCTTGCCGCGGTAGTTGCGGAACGAGTCGAGGAAGCCCTGCCAGCCGCCCGTGGGCGAGTACCCGACCGTGAGCCGGTCACCGTCGAGGCGGACCTCGAGAGGGCGGCCCTCGATCGAGTGGACCTCGACGCGGACGCCGGGCTCGTCGTGCACCACGACGTCGATGCGTCCGTTGAGCAGGTTCGCGTCGAGGCGGGCCACGGGCCCGACGTCGATCGTCTGCGGACCGGTCACGGTCCAGTTCTCGGTCGCCATGTCTCTCCTCGCGTTCCTGCGGTGTCCCGCCCAGTCCCGTGAACGCGATGTATCGCGTTTCTGGTCACACGATATATCGCGTCTTGGACCAGGACAAGCCCCAGATGTGGGAACATGGAGCAGACAGAATCCGGCGTGAGGAGCAATCATGAGCAAGCGCGGACGCAAGCGTCGCAGCCGCAAGGGCAGCGCAGCGAACCACGGCAAGCGCCCCAACGCCTGATCACGAGCCCGCCAGGGCCGCGATCACGCGCCCTGCGGGCGAGTGCGACGAAAGGGCCCGTCCTCACC
>NZ_JBHUAD010000348.1:0-2844 GCF_042789955.1 Oerskovia sp. NPDC056781 | reverse complement strand
AGGTAGACCTCCGGGAGGTCTACCTCGCGCGCACGGGTCTACCTCGGCGGGGCAGGCTTCTTGTAGAACGTCGCCGAGTCCTCGTAGCCCAGCGCCCGGTAGAAGCTCCCCGCACGTCTGCTCGCGAGCGACACGTAGGCGGCACCGGACTCGACGGCCCACGCCTCCGCCGCCGTCATGAGCAGACGTCCCAGCCCCTGGCCGCGCACGCTCGCGTCGACCATGAGCTCCTCGACCCAGACGACGGGCGCGTTGGCGAGGAACGTCGGGTGCCGGTGCGCGAGCAGGTACCCGACGACGCCGCTCGCCCCCTCCACGACCAGCAGCAGGGCGTCGGGAGCCGTCAGGAGCGCGCGGAACGTCGCCTCGAAGGACTCCCTGCGCGGCGTGAACGACGTCGCGAAGTCACGGGCCAGCGGCCAGACGGCGTCGAGGTCGTCGGCCGTGGCCCGTCGGACGATCGTGGTGGCCGCTGCGTCGCTCACGCGCGCAGCCTAGCGGCCCGCGCGTCTCAGACCAGGCTGCGCAGCACCGCGACCGCACCGGCCTCGTCGATGCTGCCCGTGACCTCGTCCGCCGCCGCCTTGACCTCGGGCTCGGCATGGCCCATGGCCACCCCGCGACCCGCCCAGCGCAGCATGTCGATGTCGTTGCTGCCGTCACCCACGGCCACGGTCGCGCCCGGGGCCACGCCCAGCAGCCCGCGCACGCGCTCCAGGGCGCTCGCCTTGGTGACGCCCAGCGGCGCGATGTCCATCCACGCGGTCCAGCCCACCGCGTACGTGACGTCGCTCAGCCCCAGGGACCCGGCCAGCGCGCTGAACTCCTCGCTCGTCGACCCCGGGTTGCGCACCACGACACGCGTGACCTCACCCGACCACAGCTCCTCGAAGTCGACCACGTCGTGCACGCCGTCGAGCTCACCGTGCGGGAAGAGGTCGTTCATGCGGAAGCCGATACCCACGTCCTCGACCGCGAACAGCGCGTCAGGAAGCTGGTCGCGCAGGAGCCGCAGCGCGTTCTCCGGGTTGAACGTGATCATCTCGTCGACCACGTAGCCCGTGGGCGACGCGTCGTCGAAGCGAGCCGTCACGGCACCGTTCGAGCACACCATGTACCCCTCGGCGAGGCCCAGGCGCTCGGCGATGGGCAGCACCGCGATGAGCGACCGGCCCGACGACAGCAGGACGTGGTGCCCCGCCGCGCGCACGGCCGCGATCGCGTCCGCGACACCGTCGCTCAGGACGTCGTCGTGGCTCAGGATCGTGCCGTCGATGTCGAGCGCGACGAGCAGCGGCCCCTCCCCCGGACGGGCCGGGTTCGCGGCACGGGCCGTGTCTGCCCGGGCGTTCGTGCCCGACGGCGCCACCTCGCCCGGGCGCGACGGCGCGCCTGCGGGAGCGACGTCGTCGGGCCGGGGGGTGCTCGTGGTGACCGTGCTGTCCGGCGCGGCCGTCACGCCGTGACCTTCGACGAGCCCGACGCGACCACCGGCTCCAGGACCTCGAGCCCGCCCAGGTAGGGCCGCAGGCCCTCCGGGACGCGGACCGAGCCGTCGGGCTGCTGGTGGTTCTCGAGGATCGCGACGATCCAGCGCGTCGTGCCCAGCGTGCCGTTGAGCGTCGCGACCGTGCGGGTCTCGGACTTCCCGTCGACCTCGACACGCTCGCGCACGCCCAGGCGGCGGGCCTGGAAGGTCGTGCAGTTCGAGGTCGAGGTCAGCTCGAGGTAGCGCTCCTGCGTCGGCAGCCAGGCCTCGCAGTCGAACTTGCGGGCCGCGCTCGACCCGAGGTCGCCCGCCGCCGTGTCGATCACGCGGTACGGCAGCTCGCACTTGCGCAGCATGGCCTCCTCCCAGGCGAGGAGACGCTGGTGCTCGGCCTCGGCGTCGGCCGGGTCGACGTAGCTGAACATCTCGACCTTGTGGAACTGGTGCACGCGGATGATGCCTCGCGTGTCCTTGCCGTACGAACCGGCCTCGCGGCGGTAGCACGCGCTCCAGCCCGCGTACCGCTTGGGGCCGTCCGACAGGTCGAGGATCTCGCCCGAGTGGTAGCCCGCGAGCGCGACCTCGCTCGTGCCGACCAGGTACAGGTCGTCGGCCTCGAGGCGGTAGATCTCGTCCGCGTGCTCGCCCAGGAAGCCCGTGCCCTGCATGATCTCGGGACGCACGAGCGTCGGCGTGATGACGGGCGTGAAGCCCGCCTGCGTCGCCTGGTCCATGGCCGCGTTGAGCAGCGCGAGCTCGAGGCGCGCGCCGACCCCCGTCAGGTAGTAGAAGCGGGCGCCCGACACCTTGGCACCGCGCTCGGTGTCGATCGCGCGCAGGCCCTCGCCGAGCTCGAGGTGGTCGCGGGGCGTGAAACCCTCGGCCGCGAAGTCGCGGACGGTGCCCTCCTCGCGGAGCACGACGTAGTCGTCCTCGCCGCCAGGAGGCGCCCCCTCGATCACGTTCGAGATCTTGTACAGGATCGTCTTGAGCTGCGCCTCGGCGTCGTCAGCGTCCTTCTGGCGGGCCTTGACCCCCTCCGCGAGCTGCTTGGTGTGCGCGAGCAGGGCGGTCTTCTCGTCGCCCTTCGCCTGCGCGACCTTCTTGCCCAGGGACTTCTGCTCGGCGCGCATCTGCTCGAAGTCCGTCAGCGCGCTGCGACGGCGGGAGTCGGCGTCGAGCGCCTGGTCCACGAGGGCGGGGTCGTCGCCGCGGGCCACCTGGCTGGCGCGGACGACGTCGGGGTTGTCGCGCAGAAGTCGAAGATCGATCACCACTAGAGGGTATCCAACGTGCGGGAGGGCGCGGCACGGGGCCCGCCGAGGGTGACGCCCCGGCCCGCCGGGGGGACGTCA
>NZ_JBHUAD010000347.1:0-2880 GCF_042789955.1 Oerskovia sp. NPDC056781 | reverse complement strand
CCTCAACCCCGTTCTCGCGCGCCGGGGGCGCCGGGAGCCGGGAGGCGGGTGCGGGTGCGCCGGGATCCCGGCCGCTAGTGGGTCGCCACCGCCGCCAGCGCCCGCTCGACGACCGCGACCTCCTCGGCGGCACCCGTGATCCCGTCCTTCATGACGAGAACGGACGAGAAGACCCCGTCACGGCACGACTGGCCCGTGAGCGCCTGCGGGTCCTCGAGCGAGGGCACGATGTTGACCGTCTCGGTCCGGCCCGGCTCACCGCCCGCGATCTCGATCGTCGTCGAGAAGATCTCGCACGCCTGCACCGCGTCGAGCTTCTCGCCCGTGCCGACGAGCGCGGACGCCTCGCGGATCTTGCGGGTGTTCTCCGCGTCGTCGACGAGACCGGTGGCCTCGAGCTGCTGGAGCATCTCGGGCAGCTGCTGTGCCCAGTCCTCGGCCGGGATGCGCGAGACCTGGACCGTGGCGCCCGCCGGGTCACCCCACACGCAGGCGGGGAACTCGACGCTGCCTGCGACCGTCGTCTCGAACGGGCCGTCGAGGGACTGTCCGGCCAGCGCGGTCACCTGGTCGGCACCGATCAGGTCGCACGCCCCCGACGCCGACGGGGTCTGCGTGGCCGCAGCGGGGGCGGGAGCGTCGGTCGCCGGACCCTCGCCGCCGGCGTCCGTGGGTGACGCGCACCCCGTCAGAAGGGTCGCACCGAGCACACCGGGCAGGACAACAGTGAGGACATGCCTCCGCAACGAGTTCACCGGTCAAATCCAACCATATGGTCGGTAGCGGTCCGGTCGAGACGCGGCCGACGCGGCCCACCGGGCTCGACGGCGGCGCCTCGCCGTCGGGAACGGCCCTGCGCCCGGTGCCCCGGCCGAACGGGGTGGTCAGCCCTCCGCGCCGCCGGGCACCTTGTCCTTCACGTCCTCGTAGTCCTCGCTCCCCGGCAGGACGCTCGGACCGTAGACCAGGTGCACGACCCCCGTGGGGAAGACCTCGGAGCGCAGCAGGTGCAGGGGGTAGATGGGCTCTCCCTCGTCGAAGAGCCGCTCGCCCTTGCGAGCGGCGACCGGATGGACGAGCAGGCTCAGCTCGTCCACGAGCCCGGCCGCGAGGAGCTGGCGGACCACCGAGAGCGACCCCGCGACGAGGACCTTCGCGATCCCGGGGGTCTCCTTGAGCGTGGTCACGGACTCGACCAGGTCCCCCTCGATGCGTTCGGTGTTACGCCAACCGAGGTCCGCGTCGCCGCGGGTCGCGACGATCTTGCGCACGTCACCGAGCCGCTTCGCGAACGCGGCGTCCTCCTCCCCGGCCTCCTCGCGCCCCGGCCACGCCCCCGCGAAGCTGTCGTAGGTGACGCGCCCCAGGAGCAGGGTGTCGACGCCGGAGTAGTCCTCGTCGACGGCCGCACCCATGTGCTCGTCGAAGTACGGGAAGTGCCAGGCGGGGTCGATCTCGGCCACGCCGTCGAGCGAGATGAACAGGGTCGAGACGAGCTTGGCCATGATGGGTCCTTTCGGGAGTCTGCCGGTACGTCGCTTGGACCAGGACCGGGCCGCGAAGTCATCGGTCCCCTGGTCCCACCGTGGCATGCGAAAGGGCTTGGGGCGCGCGCAGGTGCACGGCGCCGTCGGGCCTGGCGCCAGTCAGGACGGGGACGGCACCGGGACGTCCAGCGCGCGGGCGAGGACCGCGACGACGTCGGACGCCCGGCTCGGGGCATGGTGCGCGGCCCAGTCGGAGACCGCCCCCACGAAGTCGGTCAGGTCACGCTCCACGCCGGCCAGCAGGCGACGCAGGTCGGCCACGGGGACGTCGAGCGTCGGGCTGTCGGCCTCCTCCGTGTCCGCCGTCATCCGCACGACGCCGTCGACGAGCTCGCTCCCGGGGGAAGGGCTGTGCCCCAGGTAGGCCCCCGTCCCTTCCAGCAGCCCGAACCAGCCCCGCCACTCGCCCAGCGCGAGGCAGCAGCCGGGATCCACCGACACCCCCGTCAGGGAGTCCTCGAGGCTCAAGCCTCCGAAGGCCGACACCCGCTGAGCCGTGAGCATGCCGTGGAGAAAGGCCTCGACCTGGTCTCCGGCAGGTGGCGGTGAGCCCTCCGCGGCGCGCGGCGAGCACGCCTTCGCGACGGCCATCACCGCTGACCCGATCTCCGCCGGGCTGAGCGAGCCGTCGAGCGGCAGGAACCACCCGGTCTGCGCAACGGGCCACAGGGCGAACCCTTCGTCGCCGGGGACCTCGAGCACGGGACGCAGAGTGATCACGCGTGCAGTATCCACCATCGGGTTCGCACAGCACGCCCTGTCTGGCGCCTGGTCGTCGACCGCCGCCTCGCCCCTTTCCGGGGACTCAGTCGCCCGGCCACTCCCCTGTCCACTTCTGGAAGACCCGCGCCCCACCACGGTCGATGAGCGCCTTGACACCCGAGAAGACCGCGCCCTGGATCAGGGCGGCGATCAGGATCTCGCGCAGCGGGTACTCGGACTGGAGCGGAGTGGGCGCATCCTTGCGGTGGCCCGGGGAGACACGCTTGTAGACCTGCTTGAAGACCTGGCCCGCGACCAGGCCGCCGACGATCGAGCTGATCAGCCCGAACGGCCGGTACAGGATCTTCGCGGCCGTGCCGCCGTGCTCCTCGGTGTGGTCGGACACGTGGTCGATCGTGGCGTCGCTCATCCTTCGACGCTAACGCGGGAGCGGTTCGGTCGCAGGGCGGGAACCACCCGTGCCCGGGGGTACCCCACCCCCCATCGGTGGCGAGCATGAGGTTGGCGTCGGTATCGGCGTCGTTCCGAACGCCAACCGCATGCTCGAGCGACGTCGACCGCATGTTCGGCCGAGCGACCGGGCGACCGGGCGACCGGGCGACCGGGCGAC
>NZ_JBHUAD010000346.1:0-2883 GCF_042789955.1 Oerskovia sp. NPDC056781 | reverse complement strand
CGGTACGTGCCCGTGGTGCCCGACGAGCGACGGGTCAGGCGAGGTCGCGGCGGCGGAACGTCACCGCGCCCGAGCCGAGCGCGACCGCGACCCAGGCGACCAGGCCCAGCACCGCGGCCCCGACGCCCAGGGGGGCGAGGCCGCCCAGGACCGACGTCGCGCTCTGGCCGGTCGACGCGAGCGACCCCAGGCCCAGCGGCAGCCACGCCGCGGCGCTCGACGTGCCGCCCGAGAGCAGCACGACCGCGGCCTGGATCAACGGCTCGACCACCACGAGCCCCACGACGACCAGGATCGCCGCGACCTGCCCGCGGACCAGCGTCCCGATGCCCAGCCCGAGCCACGTGAACAGCACGAGGACCAGCAGCCCGCGCCCCCACACCCCCAGGACGTCGCCCGCGCCGACCATGAGCTGCGCCCCCGGTGTCGACGCCACGGCCGCGAGAAGACCCAGGGCCGTGAGCACCGCGAGCGCGGCGCCGATCACGAGGGCGACGACCGCGGTCGCGCCCGCCTTGCCCGCGAGGACGCGCAGGCGCGACGGGACGACGAGGGCCGTGGGGACGATGCCGCCCGTGCGGAAGTCCGTCGTGATCGCGAGGACTCCCAGCAGCAGCATGCAGATGACAGAGACCCCCGCGGAGCCCGAGCCCGCGGGTCCGTTGCCCAGCAGGTCAAGCATCGCGCGCTGCACGGGGGCGGCGCCCAGGTCGGTGAGGCTGCCCAGGTCGGGGGCGAGGTCGGCCGTCATCTCGGGCGAGGCCTGTAGACCGACGGTGGCGCCGCCGCCCAGACCCTCGAGGCTCGACAGGACGCGCGGCAGGGCGATCGTCAGGGCCTGGACCAGGACCATGCCCGCGAGGGCGACGACCCCCAGGACCCAGGGCGTGCGGGTGGTACGCAGCTTGAGCAGCTCGGCGCGGAACATCAGCGCACTCCTTCGGTCTCGGCGGTCAGGTTCAGGTAGAAGTCCTCCAACGACTCGCCCCGGACGAGGTCCGTGAGCGGGCCGTCGGCGATGACCTGGCCCTGGCCGATCACGACCAGGTCGTCGGCCACCTGCGTGACCTCTGCCAGGACGTGGCTCGCGAGGAGCACCGCCCCGCCGCCGTCCGCGAACGAGCGCAGGACCTCGCGCATCCACCGCATGCCCGCGGGGTCCAGGCCGTTCGCGGGCTCGTCGAGCACCAGGACCTGCGGGTCGCCCAGGAGCGCCGCAGCCAGCCCGATGCGCTGGCGCATCCCGAGCGAGTACGTCCTGACCCGACGGTCGGCGGCGCGGTCCATCCCGACCAGCGCGAGCACCTCGTCGACCCTCCGGCCCCCGATCCCGCCCGCGGTCGCGAGGACCCGCAGGTGGTCGCGGCCGCTGCGGCCCGGGTGCAGGCCGCCCGCGTCGAGCAGCGCGCCCACGGTCGAAGCTGGCTTCTCCAGCGCCGCGAACGGGCTGCCCTGGATCGTCGCGGTCCCGGCGCTCGCGGACGCGAGCCCCAGCAGGACGTCGAGCGTGGTCGTCTTGCCCGCGCCGTTGGGGCCGAGCAGCCCCACGACCCTCCCGGGCTCGACAGCGAAGCTCACGTCGCGGACGGCGTCGAACGTCCCGTAGGACTTGCGCAGGCCCACGATCTCGATGGCTGGCATCGGGGGATCCCTTCTCCTCCGGCCGCGCAGCCGGGGTGCCGCGCGCCGTGCCTCCAGCCTGTCTCCCGGGCCGTGGCGGGCGCTTCCGGCGGAGGGGGGAAGGTGGGTTGCGACTTCCGGTGGAGGTGGCGTCGGCTGGGTGCCACCTCCACGTGTCGCCGAGGTAGAACCGGCTGCGCGAGGTGGGACACGCCACGTTCTACCTCGGCGCAGCGCGTTCTACCTCGCGCGCACGGGTCCACCTCGCGCGGCGGGTGGAAAGTTACCACTCGGTCGGTTTGATGGGATGATGGCAGCACGAGGCAAGGCCGCCGCAGTGGGACACGACCCACCGTCGACGGGTCGCGGCGCTAGGCTCGCGTGACCGGTTCGCCGCGGCACGCACCGCAGGACCGGGCACGGACACACTCACGGGGGAGGGCACATGCCCAGCAGGACGTCAGAGACCACGCAACCACGCCCGAGCGCAGGCCCGACGGCGCAGCGCACGACGGCCCGGCGCGACACGCCGGGTGTCGCCGCCGGGACCGCGTCGCGCGGCTACGCCAAGGGGCGCGCCAAGCGCGACGAGATCCTCGAGGCGGCCACGGGCCTGTTCGGCGAGGTCGGCTACCACTCGGCGTCGCTGCGCGAGATCTCCTCGCGCGTCGGGATCTCCCACCCCGGTCTGCTGCACCACTTCCCGACCAAGGAGGTGCTCCTCCAGGCCGTCCTCGAGCACCGCGACGCCGTGGACTTCGCCCTGCTCGAGGCCGACTTCGCGCAGGGGCTCGACTACTTCGAGGCTCTCGTGCGCGTCGTCGAGCGCAACGCCTCCCGCCCCGGGATCGTCGAGCTCTTCTGCATCCTGTCGGCCGAGGCCACGGCCCCCGACCACCCCGCGCACGACTACTTCCAAAGACGCTACGACGGGGTCCTCCTGCGCAGCCGTCAGGAGCTCGCCCAGCGCGCGGCCACGGGACGGCTGCGCCCCGGGGTCGACGTCGCCTCGACCGCCCGGGCGGTCGTCGCCCTCATGGACGGGCTGCAGGTGCAGTTCCTGCTCGAGCGCAACGGGCCGCGCCCACCCGTGGACATGGCGGCCGGTCTGCGGTCCTACCTGTCGCTGATCCTGCCCGACGTGTCGGCCGGGTCCACCGAGCCCGTCGTGGAGCCCGCCGACGGCGGCGACGCCTCGCGCTGACCGCCCGACGACTCGGCCGCGCCACGACGAGGGCGCCCCCGGGTCCACCGACCCTGGGG
>NZ_JBHUAD010000345.1:0-2919 GCF_042789955.1 Oerskovia sp. NPDC056781 | reverse complement strand
CCGTGATGCTCACGGCGGCCCTCGCCCTGTTCGGTGCCGACCGGACGGGAGCCGCGGTCCTCGCGTTCGCCGTCGGGTCCGCGATCGGCATCACGTCGGTCGTCGTCGGGCTCTCGGTGCTCGCCCGACAAGCCCTTCCCGCCGCGCCCGGGACGCCCTCCGTGACGGGGACGTCGGCCGCGACGCCCGCTCCTCAGGCATGAAGACCCTCACGGTCGACCTGGACTCCCCCGTCCCCGTCTACGAGCAGATCAGGACCCAGGTCGCGGCGCTCGTGTCGTTGGGGACGCTGAACCCGGGCGACCGGCTGCCCTCGTCACGCGACCTCGCCCGGGACCTGGGGGTCGCGGTCGGCACGGTGCAGCGGGCCTACCGGGAGCTCGAGGCCGCGGGCGCCGTCTCGTCCCGCCCACGGACGGGGACGGTCGTCACGGCCCCCGCGCACCGGCGGTCGTCGGTCGCGGACCAGCGGTCGTTCGCCGACCTCGCGACGCAGATGGTCGCCCGCGGCCGCGAGCTCGGGCTGGACGACTCCGCGATCCTCGACGTCGTCACGGGCCTCCTGCAGCAGCCGGTCGACGCGCCCAGCACGCACGTGCAGCACTGACCCGACGGCGTGCGCGCCGTGCGTCCGCTGCGGCCGAGCGCGTGGGCGACCCCGTCAGCTGGCGGGGTCGAACTGGAACTCCCGCACCTCCTGCGCGCACCGGCAGGCGACCGCGATCTTCGCGGCCCACCGGAGCGCCTCCGCGCGCGAGGGCACCTCGAGGACCGTGTAGCCGCCCTCGATCTGCCTCGTCTGCGGGTAGGTTCCCACGGTCACGGTGCCGTCGCCGTCGACCAGGACGGGCGGGACACTCTCGTCGATCCCCCCGCCGAACACCCAGACGCCCGCACGCTTCGCCTCCTCCACGACCGCGTGGGACGCGTCCGAGACCGCGGGCAGGTCCTCCGCGGAGACGTCCATGGCGCCGCTCGGGAACGAGATCAGGTACTTCGTCATCGCGTCGTCTCCTCAGCCTGGTTCCAAGGAACCATCCTCGCCGAAGCGGGCGCTGCCGGCACGACGATGCCGCGTCCCCGACCGGGGACGCGGCATGGTCGGACAGCGGCGAGACCACCGCGGCTGAGCCCGTCTTCCCCGTCCGTGCTCAGCTGCGGACGACCGTCCGCACACCGTCTCAGACGGCGACCGGAACCTGCGCGCGCAACGCCGCGGCGATCTTCTCGCCCCACACGTACGCCTCCTCGAGGTGGCCGTCGACCAGGGGGCCGGCCGCGTCCTCGACGAGGAACGAACGGAGCGGCACGAGCATCTCGTAGCCCTTGCGCGTGATGATGCGCGCGGCAGCACGGGAGGCGGACGAAGGGATGGCCCGACCGAGCGCGGTACGGGTGTCGAACGTCGTGACCCACCGGGGGCCGTGCTCGTCCGAGCGGTCCTGGAGCGCGACGCACCACTCGCGCAGGCCGACGTTGCGCGCAGGTACCGTCCCGCCCGAACGCTGGACGGCCTCGGCCCGGGTGCCCGGACGGCTCATCGACATGGAGTGCGTGGGACCACCGGCGACCACGAGCGCGACGTCGTCCAGGATCGACGGGTCGGCGACCGCGTCCGCGACGTCCACGACCTTCACCGGCACACCGGTCGCCATGCCGGCCGCGATCTGCCGGGCGACCCTCTCACAGTTTCCGAACATCGACTCGAAGACGACGGCAGCAGTCAGGTTCTCTTCGTGGTTCGACATGCTCTCAGCGTCCCTGAGGACGGCTCTCGGGACCACGGACGACGGTCCCTGGGAGGTGGGACCTTCGTCCCCCGGGCCCGGGTGGGCGAGGGCCTCGGACGCACCGAGCGAGCGTTCGACGAGCGCAGGGGCGACCAGGCGTGTTATGGACCGATCTGTCCCACTAGGTGTTCTCCACACGATTCGGGGCGAGCGCCCTCTCACCTGCTTCTCATCTGCCCGACGGCGGCGCTCACCAGGCGCACCAGGACGCCGATTCGCGGACCCGCTTCGCACACATACGTGTTTCCCCTTACGCCGCAGCGCTGTTTGAAGACTCAACGACCTCTGGCTTAGCGTCGCAGCGTTCTGGTCGAGGTGGACCCGAGGCCTTGTGTCTCGCCGTCCACCACAACGAAAGCGAGATGCAGATGAGACGACTACGTGCGGCAATGATCGCCGCCGTGCTCGGCGCCACCGCCATTGTTGCCCCCGTGGTGCTGGCCCCCGCCGCCTCCGCGCACGGCTGGGTCACCTCCCCGCCGAGCCGTCAGGACAACTGCGCCACCGGCGCGACGTCCTTCGACTGCGGCAGCATCAAGTTCGAGCCGCAGAGCGTCGAGGCCGCCAAGGGCTCCATGCAGTGTTCGGGTGGCAGCGGCTACGCCATCCTCGACGACAACAGCAAGCCCTGGCCGCGCACCACCGTCGCCTCCTCCGTGAAGTTCCAGTGGAAGCTCACGGCCAACCACGCCACGACGACGTGGGAGTACTTCGTCGACGGCAAGCTGCACCAGACCTTCAGCTCGGGCGGCGCGCAGCCCGCGAAGGACATCTCCCACACGCTGACCAACCTGCCTGCCGGGGACCACACGGTCCTCGCTCGCTGGAACGTCGCTGACACCCCGATGGCCTTCTACAACTGCGTCGACCTCACCGTCACCGGAGGCGGCACGACGGGTGGCACGACCGGCGGCGAGACCGGCGGGACCACGGGCGGCACCACGGGCGGCACGACCGGCGGCACCACGGGCGGCACCACGGGCGGCACGACCGGCGGCACCACGGGCGGCACCACGGGCGGCACGACCGGCGGCACCACGGGCGGCACCACGGGCGGCACCACCGGCGGCACCACGGGCGGCACCACGGGCGGCACGACCGGCGGCACCACGGGCGGCACCACGGGCGG
>NZ_JBHUAD010000344.1:0-2950 GCF_042789955.1 Oerskovia sp. NPDC056781 | reverse complement strand
CGGCACCACCACGGTGCCGGGCCCTTCGGCATGGTCACCGCCATTCCCCGGCAGTGGGCTCCGCGCGCCGCTCGGGCCCGGCCGGGCGGCCGTCGAACGTCTCGTGCCCGGGGTCCTCCCGACCGGCTGTCCCGCCCTGCCGCGACGAGGTGCGGGCGGCCGTGGCTCGCTCCGCGCCGGTGACACGTCCTCGTCACGGTGGCCTGGAACCCCTCGCCGACGGCCCACGAACCGCCTCGGGCGACAGTTTGTGCTCTCAAATCGACAGGTTGTGCAGAACGGGCCGGAGCCCGTCGTGAACCGCGCTGTGATGAGTCCGCTGGGCTCCGCTGATGGGACATCGCTTGTGCCATACGCAGCGCAGCTTTCGTCCGGGCCGGACTCGACTCCGATGTCGACCAGGCCCGCACGACCGATGTTGCCACGAGGGGGCATCTAGGGCGCGGCAGCACTTGAAGAGTCGAAGGAGACACACGTGTACACCCGCAAGCGCGACGAAATGGGATGTCGATGAAGACTACGGCTACGGCACGACGAGGCCAGATGAAGACCAGAGGGGTCAGGGGCGCGGCAGCGCTCTCGGCGATCGCCCTGATCGCGGTTGCGGGTTGCACCAGCGGCACCTCCGACGAGAACGAGTCCAAGAGCGGGAACGCCTTCACCACCCGTGAGGTCACCGACGGCAAGACCGACTTCGTCGTCGTCACGAACCCCGGCGACGGACCGGTCCTCTCCTACGGCGCCGACAGCGGGATCGAGCTCCTGACGGAGGAGGTCGACGGCAAGAAGTCCGCGTTCAAGGACATGAACGGCAACGGGAAGCTCGACACCTGGGAGGACTGGCGCGAGACCGCTCAGGACCGCGCAGCCTCCCTGAGCGAAGAGCTCTCGATCGAGCAGATCGCCGGCCTGATGCTGTTCAGCTCGCACGAGCGCTCCCAGGCGGACGGGCTCACCGACGCGCAGAAGGAGTACCTGAAGGACTCCAACCTGCGCAACGTGCTGCACGCCGGCGCGAGCGACGCCGAGGCGACGGTCAAGTGGGCGAACGCGATGCAGGCGTACACGGAGACCCTCGCGACCGAGGGCACCCCGTACGTCCCGGTGAACTTCGCGTCCGACCCGCGCTCGACCGCGGGCTCCGGCGGCTACAACGCCGAGGGTGCGGACATCTCGCGCTGGCCGTCCAACCTGGGCCTCGCCGCGACGTTCAACCCCGAGCACACCAAGAACTTCGGCGAGATGTCCTCGGCGGAGTACCGTGCGCTCGGCCTGACGACGGCCCTGTCGCCGCAGATCGACCTCGCGACCGAGCCGCGCTGGCTGCGCGTCGGCGGCACTTTCGGCGAGGACGCGGACCAGAACACCGAGCTGGCCGCGGCATACGTCGACGGCTACCAGGGCAGCGAGGGCAAGGACCAGTGGGGTCCGGAGTCCGTCAACGCGATGATCAAGCACTGGTCCGGTGACGGTCCGGGCGAGGGCGGCCGCGAGGGTCACACCGACGCCGGCAAGTACGGCGTGTACCCGGGTGACAACATCGCGGCGCAGCAGCAGGCGTTCCTCGGCTCGCTCGACTCCGCGGCGGTCATGACCGCCTACTCGATCGCGCTCGACGCGAACGGTGACCCGAAGTTCACCGACCGCACGGGCACGGCGTACGACCAGGACCGCATGGACCAGCTCCGCAAGGAAGCCGGCTACGAGGGCGTCGTGGTCACCGACTGGGGCGTCATGAGCGGCGCCAACGACGAGGGCGAGATGTTCGGCATGGCCTGGGGTGCCGAGGACCTCACCCCGGCCGAGCGCTACCTCAAGGTGCTGGGCACCGGTCACGACATGTTCGGTGGCGTCAACGACGCGACGCACATCCTCGAGGCCGCCGACCTGTGGCAGCAGAAGTTCGAGGCCGGTGAGCTCGAGGAGGACGCACAGACCCGTTTCCAGGAGTCCGGTGCTCGCATCCTCACGATGTTCTTCAACCCGGGCCTCTACGAGAACCCGTTCCTCGACCTCGAGCAGTCGAAGTCGGTCCTCGCGAGCGACGACAAGGTCGAGGCGGGCTACGCGGCCCAGCTCGACTCGGTCGTGATGCTGAAGAACGACGGCGAGACCATCTCGGCCGCGGACGCCGCGGACTGGAAGGACAAGACCGTCTACATCCCTCGCAACTTCAACACCGGCTTCCCGAGCGCGTTCGGTCCCGGTGAGTACACCGAGGCGCCGAGCATCGACATCGAGACCGCCGAGAAGTACTTCGGCAAGGTCGTCACCGACGAGGCCGTGACCGACGCCGAGGGCGTCGTGACCAGCTACACCGCTCCCGACCTCACCGACGTCGACGTCGTCCTCGTGGGCATGGACTCCCCGGACAACGGCGGCAACTTCTCCAACATCGGTCACGACCTGGAGAACGACACCTGGTACCCGCTGTCGCTGCAGTACCGCCCGTACACGGCTGACGGCGAGCACGTCCGCAAGGTCTCGCTCTCGGGCGACATCCTGGCCGACGGCACCAAGCAGAACCGCTCGTACTTCGGCAACACCTCGAAGATCGCGAACGAGTCCGACCTGGACGCGTTCGAGCGTGCCACGGCTGCCGTCGAGGCGACCGGCAAGGACATCCCCGTGATCACGGTCCTCAAGGCGATCAACCCGGTCGTGCCGGCGGAGTTCGAGGGCAAGTCCGACGCCATCGTCGTGGGCTTCGGCACCAGCGACCAGGCGCTCATCGAGGTCGCGCTCGGCCTCTACGAGCCCCAGGGTCGCCTGCCGATCCAGTTCCCCAAGGACATGGACACGGTCGAGGCTCAGCTCGAGGACGTCTCGAAGGACATGACGCCCTACACGGACGCGGCGGGCAGCACGTACGACTACGGCTTCGGCCTGAACTACGCGGGGCCGATCACGGACTGACGGCAACGCACGGGTGGCCGGCGGCGCGAGCCCT
>NZ_JBHUAD010000343.1:0-2982 GCF_042789955.1 Oerskovia sp. NPDC056781 | reverse complement strand
GGCTGGTTCAGCCGGGCCCCGCTCTCGTCGTCTCGGGGCGCCCAGGCCCGGAGCCATGCCGAACCGCTCAGGCCGCGAGGCCGTGTTCCCCGCTCAGGCCGCGAGGCCGTGCTCACCGCTCAGGCCGCGAGGCCGTGCTCACCGCTCAGGCCGCGAGGCCCAACCGCCCCATGCGACGCGTGTGCTCCGCCGTGAGCTGGGAGAATACCCAGGCCTGCCGGTCGGCGGCCGTGCCCGTCGCGTCGGCTGCTCCGGGCGTGCCGGCCTCGGTGCGGTGGCCCGCGCCGTCCGCCAGGAGGCGGCTCAGCCCCTCGCGCTCGGCGAGCAGCGACTGCACCAGCCCGAGGGCCTCGCCCACGAGGCGGCGCCCCCACAGCGCGAGGCGCGACGCGAGCACGGGGTCCGCCGCGGCGGCGTCGGCGATGACGGTCGCGGAGCGCTCGGAGTCGACGCCGTCCGAGAGGATCTCCAGGACCAGGTCGCGCGACTGGTCGTCGAGCCCGTCCGCGGCGAGGCGGCAGAAGTCGTCGGCCACACCGTGCCCGACGTACCCCTTGAGGACGCCCTCCCACCAGGTGCTCGACGGGGTGCGGCTCTCGAAGTCGTCGAAGATGCCGTCGAAGGCGCCCATCTCGGCCTCCGGGTCGCCCCCCAGGTCCGCGATGCGCTCCAGGACGCGCTCGTGCCGCGAGAGCATCTTGCCCGCGTGCCGCGAGAGCTGGTGGCGCTGCGCGAGGGTCGGGGCGTTCGCCGCGTCGGCCGCCAGGCGCCCGAACGTCGCGAGCTCGGTGTACGCGATGAGACCCAGGAGGCCGATCACGTCGCGGTCGGTCGCGAGCCTCTCCGTACCGCCGGACAGGTCGTGGTGCTGGGGCTCGCTCATCCGGCCAGAATAGTCGAGCGCCCTCCACCGGCCGCGACATGAAACGTGACAACACGGGTGATGACGGGTCCAGCGGGAGCAGTCCGATACTATGGGTGGGTACATCGGTTGCCCGGTCGTCCGAATCCCCCGGCCCCCGGTGGGTGCTCCTGAGCCCCACCCCGTGCCGAAAGACTTGCGAACGACACTGCACGACGCCGACCTCGGTCGGTGCGCGCGGGCGGAACCGGGGTTCGCGCCTCACGGCCGACGACCCCCGACGACGTCTTCGCGGCGAATACCCACGATCGGCTGCCGGCCACTAGGCGCGAGAGACCGTACCTGCCTGGGACTTCCCGGAGCATCGTGGACCCGCCAACCGTCGGGTCGATCACGCACGTGCGGCGCCTCGCGCCAGACATCAGAACCACGAGGCACCAGTGACCACCACCGAAACTCCCGTCGAGCCCACCGAGCTCGGCCTCCCCTCTGCCGAGACCCCTGCCGACGACGTCCAGGGCACGCTGTCGTCGAGCGTCCAGGCCAAGGACGTCTCCTTCGCGGACTTCGGCGTCCGCCCGGAGATCGTCGAGGCGCTGGCCGACGCCGGCATCACCCACCCGTTCCCCATCCAGGCCATGACGCTGCCGGTCGCGATGTCGGGCCACGACATCATCGGCCAGGCCAAGACCGGCACCGGCAAGACGCTCGGTTTCGGCGTTCCGCTGCTGCACCGCGTCGTCGCCCCGGGCGAGGAGGGCTTCGACCAGCTCCCCGCACCGGGCAAGCCGCAGGCGCTCGTCATCGTCCCGACCCGCGAGCTCGCCGTCCAGGTCGCCGGCGACCTCGAGGCCGCGTCGGCCAAGCGCAGCGTCCGCATCATCCAGCTCTACGGCGGCCGTGCGTACGAGCCGCAGATCGCGACGCTCAACGCCGGCGTCGAGGTCGTCGTCGGTACCCCCGGTCGCATGATCGACCTCATGAACCAGGGGCACCTCAACCTCACGCGCGCCCGCTGCGTCGTGCTCGACGAGGCCGACGAGATGCTCGACCTGGGCTTCCTGCCCGACGTCGAGAAGCTCCTCTCACGCACGCCCGCCGCCCGCCACACGATGCTGTTCTCGGCGACCATGCCGGGCGCGGTCGTCTCGATGGCGCGCCGCTACATGACGCAGCCGACGCACATCCGGGCCAACGACCCGGACGACGGCGGGCAGACCGTCAAGAACATCAAGCAGGTCGTCTACCGGGCGCACGCGCTCGACAAGGTCGAGGTCCTCGCGCGCATCCTCCAGTCGGAGGGCCGCGGCCTGACGATCGTGTTCGCGCGCACCAAGCGCACGGCCGCCAAGGTGGCCGACGAGCTCGCCGACCGCGGCTTCGCGTCCGGCGCGATCCACGGCGACCTGGGCCAGGGCGCCCGTGAGCAGGCGCTGCGCGCGTTCCGCTCGGGCAAGATCGACGTGCTCGTCGCGACCGACGTCGCGGCGCGAGGCATCGACGTCGACGACGTCACGCACGTCGTGAACTACCAGTGCCCCGAGGACGAGAAGACCTACCTGCACCGCACGGGCCGTACCGGCCGCGCGGGCAACAAGGGCACGGCCGTCACGTTCGTCGACTGGGACGACGTGCCCCGCTGGTCGCTCATCAACAAGGCCCTGGACCTGAACATCCCGGAGCCCGTCGAGACGTACTCGACGTCCCCGCACCTGTACACGGACCTCAACATCCCCGAGGGCACCAAGGGCCGCCTGCCCAAGTCGGCGCAGACCCGCGCGGGTCTGGACGCCGAGAAGCTCGAGGACCTGGGCGAGACCGGCAAGCGTGGCGGTTCGCCGTCGCGCGCCGGCCGTGACGCAGGGCGCGACGCGGGCCGCTCGGGCTCGCGCGACGCAGGCCGTTCGGGTGGCCGCGACAGCGGGCGCAGCGGCTCACGCTCCGGCGGCCGCGAGGGTGGCCGCAGCGGCGAGGGCGCACAGCGCTCCTCGTCCACGGGTGCCACCGACTCCGCTCAGGCTCCGCGCACCGAGGCCCCGGCCGCGGGCGCTTCGGCGGAGGGCGCTCCCTCGCGTCCGCGTCGTCAGCGCAACCGCCGCCGCACGCACGGCGGCGCGTCG
>NZ_JBHUAD010000342.1:0-2994 GCF_042789955.1 Oerskovia sp. NPDC056781 | reverse complement strand
CGCCTCCCGTTCGCGGGAGGCGGCCCTTCTCGTGTGCTGGACCGTGCCGTCCTGCGCTCGGCCCTCGGCGGGCCGACCCCCAGGTGCAGCACCTAGGCTCTGCCCATGAGCACAGAGCGCGAAGTCATGACGTGGGAGCTGTTCGGCACCGCGTCCAGGCAGCTGGCCGAGCAGGTGGTGGCCAGCGGCTTCCTGCCCGACGTCGTGGTCGCCATCGCCCGCGGCGGCCTGCTGCCCGGCGGTGCCGTGGCGTACGCCCTGGGGACCAAGGGCGTGGGGACGCTCAACGTCGAGTTCTACACGGACATCGGCCAGACCCTCGCCGACCCGCGCGTCCTGCCCCCGCTCATGGACACGTCCGAGCTCCCGGGGTCGAAGGTCCTCGTGGTCGACGACGTCGCGGACTCGGGCCGCACCCTCGCCCTGGTCATGAGCATTCTCGCCGAGCACGGCACCGAGGCACGCTCCGCGGTGCTCTACACCAAGCCGCGCACGATCATCCAGCCGGACTTCGCCTGGAAGGAGACCGACCTGTGGATCACGTTCCCGTGGTCGGCCGAGCCACCGGTCGAGGGCGCGATGTCGAGGCCGAACGACTAGGTCGTGATCGGCAGCTGCCGCACCTGGTCACGCACGGACGCGACAGGCCCGGGTCGACCGTCCGGGTCGTGTGACCTCCGCCGCCCCGCCAGCAGGCGGCCGGGCCGACGGAGGTCATTCACCCTCGAGCCGGCTCCCCCGCACCCGGCAACCGGTCGGCAACAACCGGCCCGCGGGCGCGCTCAGCGCGAGCCGAGGCTCGCAAGCACTCCCTCGAGGACCTGGACCTGCACGGTGGTCAGTCCGTCCGACATGTCGTCGGCCTCGTCGAGAGCCAAGCCGATCTCGGCTGCCGCATCTTCTCGCACCAGCAACGCCGCAAGAGCGTCGCTCTCGGAGCAGAGCGTGTCTAGGCCCTGCTCAGGGGTGCTCTGCGCGAGATAGTTCCCCAGGAACGGATAGTCGAGTACCGCGTCCACAAGTTCGGCCGTCGTCAGCGCGTCGAGGATCTCGTCCGGGACCCTCAACAGCTCGACCAGTTCAGCGGGGTCGTGGCTGGCCCAGGCCGCCGGATCTGACTCAGGGGTCAGGGAGTAGTGGAAGGTCTCGTCCGGCACGTCGTGTCCTCCCGGGTCGGAGGCCGTGGCACAGGCCGAGGCACCGAGCACGAGGTTCAGCGCCAGGACACAGCCCCAGACGATGCTCCCGCTCCGCTTCCTGTCCTCGGCCCCCCGCCCGGGCGCTGTCGTCATCCGCGTCACGGACCTCATCGCCAGTAGTAGTACAGCGACGTGGTCGCCGTGTAGGGCGTGTGGTTCGGAGCGTGGGTGTACAGGCCCAGCTGACCCCACTTGGAGGTGAGCGTCGTGGCCCCGCTCTTGTAGGCGGAGTGGTCTCCATTCACATAGCGGACGCGGTGACCGGTCTTCAGCGGGGACAGTGCCGTCGACGCGGTGCTGTACGGCTGACTCGACGAGTAGGCATAGCTCCCGTCGGTCCAGTACTTGGACGGATCGTTCATCCACATGGTGTTGGTCGTGGCCTGGCTGTACCAGGCATAGGAGTGGCAGTTGTACTTCGCGGTCGACGACCTCAGTCGTGTCGCCTTGGGGTACGCCTGTGCAACCCAGGCGTTGTTGTCCGAGATCTGCTTCGCTGTGAGGTCGCCCGAGATCTTCAGGGTCGCAACAGTGCTCCCCTTGGGCGTCTTGACGCTGCTGCCGGTCTGGGTCGGCGCGGCCGGCAGGATCGCCTGCACCTCGCCCCATGTCAGCGACCCCGTGGCCAACGAGTGGATCGACGACACGACGTTGAGGGCGGTCGACCCGACCGACCCGCCGTCCTGCTCGGACTGGACGGATGGGACGGCGTCCGCGGCCACACCGTAGGTCTCGTCGATCCGGACCGCGACGTCCTGCAGCACCGCATCCCACTCTTCGTGGTCGATCGCCGTGGCGAGCCCCCCGGTCACGAAGCCGTCGATCGCGGGATCGTCGATCACTTCCTGCGCGAACTCGCGGTCGTCGATCGCCAGCGCACGCAACGTGATGAGCGCGGAGGCCTCAGCCCCGTAGACGTCGCCACCGAGCTCGACGTCCTTCGCTTCCCACTTGGCCACCACCTCGTCGACGAGCTCGGCGCGGCCCGCCAGGTCCGAGCCCTCGAGCACCTCGGGCTGAGCGACGAGCATCTCCAGGAAGCCGACACGGATCGTCGCGAACTCGTCGGCCGCCGCGACCGCTCCAAGATCCGTCGCTGCATACGCCCGAGCGATCTCGGCGCCGGCGTCGTCGCGGCCGAGCAGCTCGTCGAGAGCGCCGAACTCCGCGCGGACGGCGTCCACGCCCTGCTGGGGAGTGCTGTGCGCGAGGTAGTTACCGAGGTAGGGATAGCCCAGAACGGCCTCAAGCAGGCTTGCGGTGGACATTTCCTCGAGCACGCCATCTGGGATCTGCAAGGCATCTACCAGGTCTGAAGGATCCGCCTTGGCCCACTTCTCGGGCGCAGCCTCCGGGGTGATCTGATACCCGTAGCCCCGTCCACCATCCTGTACGTACCAGGCCCCGTCACCACCTGCGCCATCCGGGCCGCCCACATGGGCGACGGCGGTCGTGGGGACCGTCACGATCATGGCAGCAGACACCAGTACCGCGATCTTCGTGCTTCCGACTCTCATCATGCGGACCTCTCTTCGTCTTCCGTGACGGTGCAGGAGGACGAGAGTGGCTGCGCAGCGCCGAGATTGCGCCCCTCATGCGCTCGGCCGTCACCGTCGACGAGCCGAGAGATCGCGTGACAGACCCTCCCGGTACCGGTCTTCTGCCCCCCTGCTGTTCTTTGTGCAGAATTCCGTGTCAAAGACTGACATGCCGTCGATATCGGCGCAAGAGGCGAAAGGGGGCAGAAACCGCCGGCGAGCCGCCGCCTTCTCGGACGACGAACGCCCCGCCGTTC
>NZ_JBHUAD010000341.1:0-3007 GCF_042789955.1 Oerskovia sp. NPDC056781 | reverse complement strand
GCCCGGGGGGGGGGCGCCGCGGGCGCCCGCTGGGGTGCGCGCCGCCGTCGGACCCGGCCCGACGCTGCGGGGTGCGGGCGGCCCCCCACCGCGCGCACCCCGCTGGTCCGTGACCTCGGGAGAGGGTGTGCGCCCTCCCCCGTGTCACCTCCTGATCGCCGGCTCAGGAGAGCGCGGCACGCCTCTTGCTCAGCAGGTCGAAAGCGACCGCGAGGAGCAGGACGAGGCCCTTGATCGCCTGCTGCCAGGCGGCGTCGACGGCCATGATCGACAGGCCCATGTTGAGCACGCCCATGATGAGCGCACCGATCATGGCGCCGGACACCCGGCCCACGCCGCCCGCGACCGCGGTGCCGCCGATGAAGCACGCGGCGATCGCGTCGAGCTCGTAGTTCATGCCCGCCGCGGCCACACCGGCACCGGCACGCGAGGTCGTGATGACGGCCGCGACCGCGGCCAGCACGCCCATGTTGACGAAGATGCCGAAGTCGACGCGACGCGAGTTGACGCCCGACAGCACGGCCGCGTGGCGGTTGCCACCGATCGCGTAGATGTGGCGGCCGAACACGCTGCGGTTCAGGACGAACGAGTACGCGATGATGAGGATGCCCACGATGAGCAGCACGATCGGCGTACCGCCCGAGCTGAGCGACAGCCAGTACGTCACGACCCCGATCAGCACCGCGGCCAGGACGATCTTGACGACGAACGCGGGCAGCGGCTCGACCGCGAGCTCGTGGCGACGCAGCGAGGTCCGCGAGCGCCACTGCGCCACGGCGAACGCCACGATGCCGATGCCGCCGATCGCGAGCGTCACGACGTCGAGGTTCCCGACGAAGCCGAACCAGTTGGGCACGGAACCGTTGCTGATCGCGATGAAGCCGCTGGGCAGGCCCGCGACCGTGGTGCCGACCAGGACGATCGCGAGGCCGCGGAAGATGAGCATGCCCGCGAGGGTCACGATGAACGCCGGTATCCCGACGTACGCGACCCAGAAGCCCTGCCACATCCCGACGAGCGCCCCGACCCCGAGGGACAGGACCACGGCGAGCAGCCACGGCAGCTCCCACTGGCTCATCATGATGGCGCACAGCCCGCCGACGAACGCGACGACCGAACCGACCGACAGGTCGATGTGGCCGGCGACGATCACCATGACCATGCCGATCGCGAGGATCATCACGTACGCGTTCTGCTGGATGAGGCTCGCGACGTTGTTCGGGTAGAGCAGGCGCCCGTCGGTGAGGACCTGGAAGAGCAGGACGATCACGAGCAGTGCCGCGACGATGCCGTACTGGCGGACGTTGCGGCCGAGGTATTCCCTGACGGCGTTCATCGGACGTCGACTCCCTTGTCCATGGTCATGTAGTGCATCAGTGCTTCTTGGGTGGCGTCGGCTCGCGCCACCTCGCCGGTGATCCGGCCCTGGCTCATCGCGTAGACACGGTCGCACAGGCCGATGAGCTCGGGGAGCTCGGAGGAGATGACGACGACGGCCTTGCCCGCGTCGGCGAGGGCGTTGATGATCGCGTAGATCTCGTACTTGGCGCCCACGTCGATGCCGCGCGTGGGCTCGTCGAGGATGAGGACGTCCGGGTCGGAGTACACCCACTTCGACAGGACGACCTTCTGCTGGTTCCCGCCCGAGAGCTTGCCGGCGATCGCCTCGACCGTGGGCGCCTTGATCCGGAAGTCCGTGCGGTAGCGCTCGGCGACCTGGGTCTCGGCCTGCGAGTCGACGACGCCCCAGCGGGACACCTTGCCGAGCGCGGAGGCCGAGATGTTCTCCCGGATGGTCTGGATGAGGTTGAGGCCGTACCGCTTGCGGTCCTCGGTCGCGTACGCGAGCCCGTGACCGATCGCCTCGGAGACGCTGCGCGTCCTGATGGGCGCGCCGTTCTTGTAGACGGTCCCGGAGATCTTCGCGCCGTAGGAGTGTCCGAACACGCTCATCGCGAGCTCGGTGCGCCCTGCCCCCATGAGCCCGGCCATGCCGACGATCTCGCCGGCACGCACGTGCAGGTTCGCGCGGTCGACGACGACGCGCTCGGTGTCGATCGGGTGGTGCACGGTCCAGTCCTCGATCCGCAGCACCTCCTCACCGATGGTCGGCTCGTGCTCCGGGAAGCGGCTGTCGAGCGAGCGCCCGACCATGCTGCGGATGATGCGGTCCTCGGTCACGGGCTCGTCTCCGTGCAGGTCGAGGGTCTCGATCGTCGCACCGTCGCGGATGATCGTCACGCGGTCGGCGATCGCGGCGATCTCGTTGAGCTTGTGGCTGATGATGATGCAGGTGATCCCATGGCTGCGGAACTCGTCGATGAGCTTGAGCAGGTGGGCGCTGTCCTCGTCGTTGAGCGCCGCGGTGGGCTCGTCGAGGATGAGGAGGTCCACGCGCTTGGACAGCGCCTTGGCGATCTCGACGAGCTGCTGCTTGCCGACGCCGATGTCCATCGACTTGGTCGCGGGGTTCTCGGACAGGCCGACGCGCTCGAGCAGGGCCGCGGCCTCGCTCGTGGTGCGGTGCCAGTCGACGATCCCCGCGGAGGCCTTCTCGTTGCCGAGGAAGATGTTCTCCGCGATCGACAGGTGCGGGACGAGCGCCAGCTCCTGGTGGATGATGACGATCCCGCGGGCCTCGCTGTCGCGGATGGTCCTGAACTCGCACGTCTCGCCGTCCATGACGATCGTGCCGTCGTAGGTGCCGTGCGGGTAGACGCCCGACAGCACCTTCATCAGGGTCGACTTCCCGGCCCCGTTCTCCCCGCAGATCGCGTGGACCTCGCCCCGGCGCACGTCCAGCGTGACGTCCTGCAGGGCCTTGACGCCGGGGAACTCCTTGGTGATCCCCCGCATCTCGAGGATGTTGCTCTCGCTGGCCATGGGTCAGCTCCTCACTCGTCCGTTCCGTGGTGGCCCGTCGCCGCGGCCGTGCCGCGGGTCGGGCGACCGTCTCGCCCGTCGTGCTGCGCGGACCGTGCCCGGCCCCGGGACTGCTGTCCCTCGA